>NZ_JBLUOI010000087.1:6792-17759 GCF_048059995.1 Metabacillus sp. YM-086
CATGCTTTTACATAGAGGAGTAGTAAAAAACCATTCGTAAGATCCAAAAAAAGTAAAAATAGATCCTAAAAGTGAATAGAGTTGTAACTATTTTCCATATACGTATCGATTTTTGATGAAAAGGGAAAAAAATCATACGTAAATAAGGAATATGCATGCTTTTACATAGAGGAGTAGTAAAAAACCATTCGTAAGATCCAAAAAAAGTAAAAATAGATCCTAAAAGTGAATAAAGTTGTAACTATTTTCCATATACGTATCGATTTTTGATGAAAAGGGAAAAAAAGCATACGTAAATAAGAAATATGCATGCTTTTACATAGAGGAGTAGTAAAAAACCATTCGTAAGATCCAAAAAAAGTAAAAAGTTCTTCTTGAAAATGACCTGAATTGTGATAATGCCTGTAATAGATAAATGGACAAGATAGCGGGAATCCCCTATCTTTTTTACTTTATCCAAGTACTTTATCTATCTAGTTAAAGGAACCGGACGAACACGTTAGTAATAATCTATAGAAAGGAGCCTAAGAAAATATGTACAGGTGCTCTTTACAAAGTTTGAAGGGGGAGTACTATGAATCGAAATGCTCATCATCAGTTTTCTACAAAAGCAATTCATGCTGGATATGACCCGAAAGAACATAGTGATAGCTTAACACCACCAGTTTACCAAACATCCACCTTTACATTTTCTACATTAGAACAGGGAGCAAAGCGGTTTTCTGGAGAAGAAGAGGGCTATGTCTATTCCAGACTTTCAAATCCTACAGTTGCGGTGTTAGAAGAGAGGATAGCTCAGTTAGAAGATGGGGAAGCGGCTCTTGCCTTTTCATCAGGAATGGCAGCAGTTTCTGCCGCTCTTATTGGTTTGACAAAAAGTAATGACCATATTTTATGCTCAAAAGGAATATATGGATGCACCTTTGGACTACTCCAATTGTTGAAAAATAAATACCATATCGAGTATTCATTCTCAGACCTATCTACAACTGAAGAGATATGTTCGCAAATAAAAGAAAATACAGCGTGTATTTATATTGAAACACCAATAAATCCTACAATGAGATTAATTGATTTAGAAAAAGTAACAGCAATTGCAAATGAAAAGGGAGTCAAAGTGGTAGTAGACAACACTTTTTCAACTCCTTATCTTCAAAAGCCTATTTCTTTAGGATGTGACCTTGTCATTCATAGTGGCACGAAATATATTGGTGGTCATGGGGATGTTGTAGCGGGTGTAGTTGTTGGTAGTCACGATCTAATTAAGACTTTAAAGGGTACGGTACAAAAGGATATAGGCGGCGTTATTGCACCGTTTGATGCTTGGCTGTTGTTAAGAGGAATAAAAACACTAGCTGTTAGAATGGATCGACATAGTGAAAATGCCGAGAAAATTGCTTTAAGTCTTAAGAAACACTCTAAAATTAAGAATGTCTATTATCCTGGAGATTCAGATCATCCTGACTATCACATTATGAAAAAGCAGATGAGAAATGGTGGAGGATTATTATCGTTTGAAATTAAAGGCACTTACGAAGATACAGTGAGATTTGTTAATCATCTTAAGCTTATCCCAATAGCAGTCAGCTTAGGTGATGCGGAAACACTTATTCAGCATCCTGCATCGATGACACATTCAGTCATACCTGATGAAGTGAGGATTAAAATGGGCATAACAAATCAGCTATTAAGGCTATCTGTTGGTCTTGAGGCTTGGGAGGATATTTGGGAAGACATAAATACTGCCTTAAAGGCTATTTAAAGACTAGTAGTGATAAGCTACTAGTTTTTTATTAATAACAACATATCACGGTTTTGTGGTATCACATTCAGCCAAGAAAGCATAAGAGTTAGGCTAGTAAAAAGGACAGGTTATTTCTAGATTGGATACACATGTAGCTACTGTCCTTTTTACCTAGCTGCAGGATTTTAGTAGTAATTGTGTTTCGAAAATTAATCGATCCAATTCTTGGCTATATTTTATTGTTTCAGGACTATTTATTCCTTTTGTTTGTGCAGAAGTAATCATTAGCTTTCTTACTAGGTCTATTTTATGTCCTAATTCCGGATTTATCGTTTCATTCATTTTCATAACCCCTATACTAAACAAATCTTATATACCTATTATTATAGATAATTGTTAATTATGGAATGGCTTCGACAATCAATCTATGTATCAGACAAAATTTTTATCCGTTTTGACAAAATTTTAACACCCAACTTCTTGTCTAGTTCTATTTATTCAACTAAAAACTTTACTAGGTCATACTAAAAAGTTCTTTTTTGACCATAATAATCCATATATCCAATTACAAATATGGATGTAGGATGTGTTGTGATGAGAACATTGATGTTGATAGTATTATTTGTGATCTTAAGTATATTAGTGGCACAAATTGATTCATTGCTATATAAGACAGATTTATGGACTGAACTTAAAACACTGTTAGGAATAGACCCGGGATCTAATAAATGGATGGTTTATGCTTTTTTATTGATAGGGTTTATCTATTCTATCGTGAGTGGAATAAAGGAAAAGCTACAAAAACTTAAGAAAATCGGAAGTTTTGAATAAGCATGAAACAATATGTAGAAAAAATCTCACTTTGGCAGTTATATATTCTGATTATTTGTTTTCAAATTGGAAGTGCAACACTTGTTAGTATTGGGGATGATGCAAGGCAGGATGCATGGATTGCGATTATAATTGCAACGGTATTTGGAGCTGGTCTCATTCTGTATTATACCTTTTTGCTTTCTAGATTACCGGGAAAGAATTTATTTGAAATATTCCATTTTTGTTTCGGAAAATGGATAGGGAAGTTTTTAACGCTTTTGTATGTCATTTATTTCTTTTATATATCTGCAAGGGTTTTACGTGATTTTGGTGAGCTACTTGTTTCGACTATTTTTGAAGTAACTCCATTGGAGATTATCTCCATCACGATGATGCTGGTGATTATTTATATGCTTCAGCTTGGGTTGGAAGTACTTGGTCGAACAAGTGAGGTGTTTTTTCCTTATGTTGTAACTTTTATATTAGTAACGGGTATTGCCATTTGGTTTTCGGGGGGCTTAGAGATTACTAATTTACGTCCGGTATTGGGAGATGGATTTAAACCGATTATCAAGGCGTTGTTTCCACAGTTAATCACTTTTCCATTTGGTGAAGCTATTACATTTATGATTGTCGGCGCTTACATAGGTACTAGGAAAGGTGTGGGGAAGGTTAGTGCAGCTGCGGTTATAACAAGTGGACTTATCCTTACATATGGTTCATTTATTCAAATAGCCACATTAGGAGCAGATTTAAAGGAGAGAGCTACATTTCCTTTATTAAGTGCATCAAGGGAAATTTCTTTACTCAACTTTATAGAAAGAGTCGATTTAATTATTGTCTTTTTTGTCATGTTCGGAATTATTGTAAAGGTAAGTTTGTTTTTCTATGGGGGATTGAAAGGGCTTGAATACATAATCAATAAACCGTATCGAAGTATGACGTTACCGATGGGGGCATTGGTTGCTTTTATATCTGTGGTGATTAGTCACAATTTTATTGAGCATATAGAAGAGGGATTGGTATTTGTCCCCTTTTATTTACATCTACCATTTCAGTTTGGAATCCCAATTCTCATTCTTCCTATTTTGTTGTGGAAAACAAAGAAAAAGGAGACGACTAGCTTATGAGTATACTTTCGACACTATTTAGAAGAAGAAGTAATAAAAATAGTGGGGAAACATCAGAGAAGGAACTCTATGATAAAGAAGGTATACCAAAGCAATATGATTTTTCACTAGAGAAAAATATAAAAAGTATAAAAGAAATATTTCATTCAACGTCTGATTATGAGGAAATTAATATAAAAGTTGGAAACCTAGAAGGGTGTGTTTGTTACTTAGGAACAACTTTAAATAAGCTAGATTTGAATTCTCAAGTCCTAGAGCCACTAAGATCTGCCTTTCAAAAGGATGAAGAAGCTTATCGAGATATGAATTTATTACGAGAAGCATATTTTCCAGCAGTATCTTACGAATTTGCTGAAACATTGCATCAGCTTATTTGGTACATGCTGAATGGTTTTGCGGTTGTGATGGTTGACCAACATACCAAAGCTTTGGCTTTAAATATTGGCGGTACTGAGAAGCGGTCAATAGTAGAGCCGAGTACACAGACAATTATTCGTGGTCCTAAGGATGGTTTTGTTGAAGATCTTCAAACAAATCTTGGGTTGGTCCGCAAAAGAATAAAAAATCCCAGATTGGTGTTTGAGGAGTTCAATGTAGGAAGTGACTCTAATACACAGCTTGTAATTGGCTACATGAAGGGAATTGTAAATGAGGATATTCTGAGTGAGGTAAAAGAAAGAATTAACAAGATTAACGCATCGGGACTATTAGACACAGGAAACGTAGAGGAGTTTATAACAGATGAACCCTACTCTTTTTTTCCATTGGTCTTTAATACAGAACGACCTGATAGTATAAGTGGGAATATTCTTTCTGGTAAGATTGCCATTTTTCTAGATGGTACACCTTTTGTCTTAGTTGTTCCTAGTGTTTTCACAGATTTTTTTCAGTCAACAGAGGATTATTATCAGCCGTTTTTTATGACTAGCTTTATTAGAGTAATCCGTTATATGTCTTTTATGATTACTCTTACTTTCCCTTCCTTATATGTGGCGATTACGACTTTTCATCATGAATTAATGCCGACTTCCCTTTTAATAAGTGTTCAAAGTCAGAGAGAGGGAGTGCCATTTCCTGCTGTTATTGAGATATTACTGATGGAGCTTACATTTGAAGTATTAAGAGAGGCTGGTGTTCGAATGCCTCGTGCTGTGGGTCAAACCTTATCGATTGTGGGTGCTTTAGTTATTGGTCAAGCAGCTGTAGAAGCTGGCCTCGTTTCGAATGTATTAGTCGTTATCGTTGCATTCTCTGCTATAGCAAGTTTTGTTTCACCAATCTATAATTTTTCAATTGCTGCTAGGCTAATACGTTTTATATTAATTTTTATGGCTGCGTCTTTAGGGCTATATGGAATTTTTTTATCATTAATTGTAATGGTTATCCACTTAGTAAGTTTACGAACGTTTGGAATTCCATATTTAACACCAGTGGCTCCATTTAAATTGAGAGATCAAACAGATGTGTTTATTCGTTTCCCGTTATGGGCTGATAAATTTAGACCGTCTTATTTAATGTCAAAAGCACCAGTGAAAATGAAAAATACTAGCAAGCCATCACCTCCTAAACAACAACAATCAGAAGGGAAAAAGGAAAATGAATAAGAAATGGATATACTTATTTCTCATTCTGTCTTTTTTTATGACAGGTTGTTGGGATCGTGAAGAATTAGATGAAATATCAATTGTATCAGGTATTGCAGTTGATCCAGGGGAAGAAAAAAAGTATCGTATGACAGTAGAAGCTATTATCTCGTCTGAATTCGGAAAACAAAGTGCACAAGGTAATGCACCGGTGGTTACGTATACTATGGAAGGTAATTCTCTTTCAGAGCTATCAAATAAAATGAATAAGGGATTAACGCGTAAGCTGGTTTTTTCTCATACAAGGGTTTTGTATATAAGTGAGGAAGTGGCGAGGAAAGGTCTTTTTGGTTTTCTAGACTTTTTAGATCGTAGTGGACAATTTCGAAATGACTTTAACATTATGATCACAAAAGGAAATCCTGCCTCTGATTTCACGAAAATTACCTATCCAACACAGAAAAGTCCGTCCCTGAAGGTTAATACTCAAGCAGAGACATTTACCGATGAGTGGGGTGGAGATCCGAATGTTAAGCTGTATGATTTTATTTCTTCAATTATTTCAAAAGGAAAGAATCCTGTTGCAGCATCGCTCGTAATAAAGGGTAATGCAGAAGCTGGAAAAACAGTTGAGAATAATAAAGCTCTTGATCCTGAAGCGCTAGTTGTTATGGACGGTATGGTAGTTTTTGATGAAGATAAGATGGTTGGTTCATTATCTTTAGAAGAAACAAGGAATTATTTATGGACTCAAGATCTAATACAAACAAGTCTAAGTATCCCATGTGGTGAAGATTCTGAAGAAGCTAAAGATTACTTTTTAGATGCACGAATAACAATGTCAAAATCAAGCTTAGAAACCAATTACAAAAATGGTTTTCCACATATTAAAGTAAACATAAATGGTGAAGCGAGGATTCAAGGACTCCATTGTCCTAAGGATATTACAAAGTTAGATGTTTTTACAGATTATGAAGATCTGATTGAAAAGCATATAGAGAAAGAAATTAATTCTCTAATAACAAAAGTACAAGAAGAGTATGGAGTTGATATTTTTGGGTTTGGCGAGGCATTAAATCGTCAACACCACAAAAAATTTCTTGAAGTACAGGATAGATGGGATAAAGAGTTTACCAAAGCTGAACTAGATGTATATGTTGATATGCATCTCATGAGATCTGGAATAAAAAATAAAAGTTTTAATGAGGATATTGAAGAGAAGGAAGAATAAATAAAAAGCCAACCCCTTCGTCACGCCACAAATGATAGTGTTACGCCGAAGAAGGTTGGCTTATTAAAATTGTATCATGTTTTCATTGCATTTATACCTTGCTTAAAACAGATTGAATAAAGTGAGCAACACCATTTTCATCATTTGTTACTGTCACCAAATCGGCTGCTTCTTTAATAGAGTTTTTTGCATTCCCCATAGCGATACCTATTCCTGCACGAGACAGCATGGATAGGTCATTCATGCTGTCACCAATTGCTGCAGTATGTTCTAAAGCAATACCTAGTTTTTTAGATAGTAATTCAAGAGCAATTCCTTTTGATGCATGTTGATGCTCTAATTCAAAGTTATGATTGGCTGAAGACACAATAGTAAGACCCTCAATTTGACCATATTTTGACCAGCCTGCTTTTAATCTCTCTTCGAAAAAGGAAAACGCAAGAATGTTATAAACGGGTGTGCCAGCTTCTTTAATATCTTTGTAAGAGTCAATAAATGTAAATCCCGTTTGACTAAATTGCTTTGATAAGGCTTCCTCTAGAGAATCAATAGAAACATCAGGATTAGCACTTTGAATTCGATCTATTTCAATCTGTAATAGCTTTCGACCGTTATTAGGAGTGTAAATACATGAAGAACTAAAAACTTCATAGTAAAAGCCATCCTGTTCCAACGAATGTAACACTTTATAGGCAGTGGTAGGATCTATTGGTTGATGATGATAAAGATTACCTTCCGGATCATAGATTGTTGCTCCGTTCGCTGCAATGATCCATGTTTTTATGTCTGTATCCTTAAAAATTGCCTGAACATCGAAATGGGCACGACCTGTTGCGATAACAATCTCAATACCAGCATTTTGCGCTTCTTTTATCGCTTGGATATTTTCAATGCTGATTTCATTCTTACTACTTAGCAATGTTCCATCAAGGTCAATAGCTATAAGCTTAGTCATTAAGTATTTCCCCTTCCTCATTATGAGATGTAATGAATATTTCAACTCCATGAGAATCTAATAAATCTTGAAATTCTTTATTAGGCTCTCGATCAGTGATAAGTAAATCAATCTCGTTTAGTTCCGCACATCGAAAGTACCCCGTAATACCGATTTTTGTATGATCTGCTAGTAAAATAACCTGCTCAGCTTGCTGAATCATTTTTTGCATCACATTCCCATCTTCCTCATGAGCTACTGTGACACCTTTCTCAGATATTCCGGCACAACCTACAAAGGCCTTATCAACATGGTAATAAGATAGTTTTTCGATCACAGAGCTTCCATATAAATAGCGGTGTTCTTTATGGAGTTCGCCTCCAAGCAGTTGAATATGTGTTTGTGAATTTTTAATTAGTATGTCTGCCAGATTAATTGAGTTTGTAATAATCGTACATTTTACATCTTCCATCTGCTCCGCACATGCCTGAACAGTTGTTGAAGTGTCAAGAATAATGTAATCACCAGGATGAATAATAGATGCTGCTTTTTTGCCAATTTGTCTTTTTTCTTCTGATACCATGCTTAAACGATTAACGTAATCTTTGATTTCATGTTTAGGTGAAGGAAGGATGGCACCACCCCGAGTACGGATAATAGCTTTATCTTCTTCTAATTTCACAAGATCTCTTCTGGCTGTATCTCTAGATACGTCAAACAACTCGCATATTTCTTCAATTGAAATGCGCTTGGATGTTTTTAGGTGTGCAAGGATTGATCTTAATCGTTCTTCTTGGAACATGATGTTACCCCTTCTTTAAGTGTTTATAAGTATTTGTAAGTTATTATAAGTCATTGTAAGTGGATTTTCAATTACTTATTTCATCTCTAAGTATTTTCGTGTTTATATTAAGAGGTATATTGTCTGTTATAATAAATTTCTGGGAGGTGAAGACATGATAAAGCAAAAATATAAGCTAAGTACAATCATTATTTTGTTCGTTTGTTTAGTCGTGCTTCTTTCGCTGCTCCTGACTGATTTGTTAATAAGTCAAACAGTAAGTAAGACAATACGAGAAAATCAAGAAGAAAAGGCAAAGATTGTCTCAAGAACAGTTGCGAAGTCTGTGATTGTAAAAAGTGGACTAGAAAATAACCAACCTTATTCGAGTGAGATTCAAGATTACACTGTTGACATTCAAAAAGCAGCAGATGTTATGTTTGTCGTTGTAATGGATATGAATGCAGTAAGAAAATCACACCCTAACCCTGATTTAATTGGAAAAAAATTCAAAGGGGGAGATGAGGAAGCTGTTCTTAACGGTAAAGAGCATGTTTCGGTTTCAGAAGGGACGTTGGGCCAATCATTAAGAGCTTTTACACCTATATATAATCATGAACAAGAACAAATAGGGGCAGTTGCTGTTGGGATCTCATTAAATAATGTGGAACAAGCTTTAGAAAGAGGGCATCGTACCATCATAATTGCCTCAATTATTGGTGTTTTAGTTGGAATTTTAGGTGCAATATTATTAGCTAGATATATAAAAAAGATTTTATTTGGTCTTGAACCATTTGCTATTGCTAAAATACATGAAGAAAGAAATACGATGCTGCAATCTGTTCATGAGGGTATTATTGCGGTTGATAATGATGCGAATATTACTCTAGTAAATAGATCGGCTTTACACATTTTTAAAAATACTGGACTACCAGCACAGCCTATTGGAATGAAGATAACAGAGTATTTACCATCTTCAAACTTGGATCGTGTTCTGAAAACAGGAAAAGCAGAGCAAGATGTTGAGTTAACGATTAATGGGGTTTCCATATTGGTTAATCGAGCACCTCTAATTGTCAACGATCAAATTGTTGGAGCTATTTCCACCTTTAGAGATAAAACAGAAATAAATCAATTAGCTGAACAATTAACAGGGGTTCGTACCTATGCAGATGCATTACGAGCTCAATCTCATGAATTTATGAACAGACTTCATGTTATTTTAGGTATGATTAAAATGGAAAGCTATGAAGAGCTAAGGAAGTTCATTGCTCAGGTTGTTAATCATGGTGCACATGAGGTTGGCCAAGTGACAAAAAATATTAAAGATCCAGCACTAGCAGGCTTTTTACTTGGGAAGCTTAGCTTTGCAAGGGAAAATAAAGTAGAAATGATCATTGATTGTGATACGCTTATTCCTGAACCGGTTGATCCAAGAATTACCCATGAATTAATTACGGTTATTGGCAATTTAGTAGATAATGCTATTGAAGCGATGGCTCAATATGATAATAGAGTTTTGCAAGTCAAATTTCATTATGAAGACTCTTCTTTACAAATAAAAGTTAGGGATTCAGGTCCTGGACTTCATAAGGATCAATTTCCACATCTATTTACCAAGGGGTATTCCACAAAGGGAGATAATCGTGGGTTTGGATTATATTTAGTAAACAAAAGTATGGAACATATAGAAGGAACACTTCAAATTAATTTAAGTATCAAAACAGGAGCAGAATTTATTGTTCAAGTTCCTTATAAAGGAAGGTAATCAACAAGTGATTAATGTGTTAATAGTTGAAGATGATCCAATGGTTGCAGAATTTAACAAGCGATATTTAGAGCAAGTAGATGGTTTTTTATTAGTGGATATCGCAAACTGTGTGAAGGAAGCTTTAGATGTTATTGAGGAAAAAAATGTGGACCTTCTCCTTTTAGATGTATTTATGCCGGGAGAAAATGGTTTATCTTTACTCAGAAAAGTTAGAGAGGAAAAACAAGATATTGATGCCATACTTATTACAGCTGCTTCTGATGTAGAGAAAATTCAGGAAGCTCTTAGAAATGGTGCGGTCGATTACTTGATTAAGCCTTTTGAATTTGACCGATTTGAACAGGCCCTAAGGACATACCGAGAACAACATGTTTATTTAAAAAGGCAAAGAACAATTAACCAAGAGGACCTTGATCAGCTTTTACTAGTAAAAGAAGAGGATAATGATCAAGGTATTTTAAAGCCTCTACCAAAAGGGTTATCAAGAAAAACTCTTGTTACGGTTCTTGAAGCGGTAAAAAAACAAGGGAAAGCACCCTTTTCTACGGATGTTATCGCAGAGGTGACGGAGATATCGAGAGTATCTGTAAGGAAATATTTAAAGTTCCTAAATGATATTGGAGTTATTGATGAGACATTAACATACGGCATTGGGAGACCTCTATATTCCTATATATATAATGCTGACAAACAATATTTGCTTGATGGATATGAATAATAGAAAAGCAGCTAGCGCTGCTTTTTTTAATTTCAAAAAGCTATCATTAGTTTCAAAATGTATAAAATGTCTGAATATTTCAGTAAACTTAAAACAGATTATGAAAGCGATTACTCACCCTGAATGGGAAACGACTAATGGAAATCATATTAATAGTGTAGGTTAACAAGAATACAGGAAAAAGAGCATTTATGGGCTAGATGTAATTTTTTAAGGAGGGAATAAGAATGGAATCAACAGCTAAGAAGCTATCATTTGATGA
>NZ_JBLUOI010000088.1:0-17689 GCF_048059995.1 Metabacillus sp. YM-086
GAACACGGAAGTTAAGCTCTTCAGCGCCGATGGTAGTTGGGGGTTTCCCCCTGTGAGAGTAGGACGTCGCCAAGTAATAGGAAGAAGATCAGTAGAGATACTGGTCTTTTTTTATAGAATTAAGTGGTGGAAAAATTGAAGATTTGAAATTGAGAAGTAGAAGACTAAATAAGTCAACAAGCCAAAAACAACCCCCGAGTAGTCAACTTATAGTGTCTACTATTCGGGGGTAATTGAAAGGGCTGCGTATTTTTATATTAACTATTTAAAGAATGTCAATGTCAGCAACTAAAGCAACAAGGACTTGTAATAGAGCTTGAAGAGAGACTGCAACATCTGTATCAGTAGTTGTAATATTTACATTTCTAGAGTTTTCAATAACTAGGTTTTGTTTATTTAATTGCTTAATATCAGCTTCCTGCAGTAGTTGTTGAGTGACTTTCTCTGCTTGGTCGCTATCAGCAATTGTTAGGTTAATAACTAGAGTGATAGCAGCTTGAATTGCAACCTGTAAGGAAACAGCAACTTGAGTATCAGTTGAAGATACTTCAATCTCACAAGAGTCTCTTATAATAATTGCTTCAGAAGAGATTTGTTCTGTTTCATTTATTTGATTACTACCTTGAGAACCTGTTTTATCGTCTTCAACGAAGAAATTATTTACATCTAACACCTCTTGGTAAGAATCATTGTTTGTTGACTGACATGATTTCGAGTTTAATTTAGCCCATTCATACGGTTTTGCTAGCATGATCTTAATTCCTCCTTTCGGTGTAATACCATTAGATGTCTTATAGGATATTTTGTGTAGTGTAAGTATCTTGATGATTTAGCCCTTTTAGCTTTTTCAATAAAGTTCTAAATTTATAAGGAGAATTACCTTGAAATGAATAATTAAGGGAAAACAAGTTTTGAGGAAACAAAGAATGATGAATAAATTAACTTAACCTAATTACCTGACCTGATGAATTTCAAAGAAACCGCACATATCTTAAAAGAATACGAGCAAAGACTTGGAGTCTAAGCTCGTATATACACTTAAGCAGTGAAATTGCCATCATAACTTAGCATAACTGCCGATTTAACTGATTCCATATCAGAAATATTATTAATAAATCCTAAATCAGACTCTTTCACGCGAATTTCGTACGTAATTTCAAAGTCATCACCAGGCATAACAGATTTAGATTTAATGGTATGTTTTTGTGAGCTTTCTGCCACGACATGTTCAATTGAATTTTCAATAGATATATCATTATATTTCACGATTAAAAGGTAAGGATTTTCAATTTTAATTTTATTAACAAAAATAAGTAATACAGCTCCAATTAAGATCGAGCCAATAATAACTAGAGGAATAAAGCCTGCGCCACATAAGATACCAGCAACAATTGCCCAGAAAATATACACAATATCCATAGGATCTTTAATAGGTGTTCTAAAACGTACAATCGATAACGCACCAACCATACCAAGAGATAATAGAACGTTTGATGAAATACCCATGATAATTAAAGCTGTAGCCATCGACATAACAATTAGCGAAATATTAAATGTGTGTGAGTAAATAACACCTGAGAATGTTTTCTTATACACCCAATATATAAAGAGTCCTACAGCAAATGCCACAAGTAACCCGATCAGTGAATCTACTACTGAGAAACTGCTTGTTTTTTCTAAAATGCTAGATTTGAAGATATCATTAAAGTTTAAGTTTTCCATTTTATATTTCCTCCAAGGTGCAATTCTTCTTTTTAATTTATTTATCTATTTCAGCCGTACATTCTACAAATTTGATATTTCGAGTAAGCGCCTGCTCTTAAGTTGCTTACTTGAAGCAAATGTTTGATCATACTTGGCAAATATTCATCAAATTTGACTTCGAGAACGACAATATCAGGATTTGTATCGATCATCGCCAAATCTGGGTTAAGAACATCATTGTTTCGAAAGCTCGTTCGAATAGAGCTATCAAAGGTAATGCGAACATTTCCATGTTTATAAATGAACACCTCCCTTTCATAATCAACAACGGTTACAGGTTTTAACTGAAATAGATTCATTTGATGGTATAACTCTTGTATGAGTGGTCTTGAATCATGTTCCATCCAACCAATGTCTCCAAACCGTATTTGTTCATATTCCTCAGCCGTTATTCGGCATTTTTGTTTGAAAGTAAGGTTGTTACGTTTGCTTTTTTTTTCTAAATTCAAGTAGCTTATATTAAAGTCGTATAATCTAACGCGAAATTTATCACGTTCGTAGTAACCTTCTTTTTTCTGATTTAACACTTTATTTTCGAAGTTATCAAAATAAACACTTCGTATTAAATATTTTCCATCACGATTAGCGTGAGGATCTACTTCCATATAATGTTTAAGTTTATTCCGAAGCAGGTAGCATTCCATTTGGGTCATTTCATGCTTTAGTTCTCTTCGGCCTTTTGTTCCGTTTAAGTTCATAGCCTTCATGATTCATGTCTCCTTTTCTCAACTTCCTTGAAACCCATTATTAAGGACGAACCTTAAACAAACCTTAAAAGCTTTAAATTTTATAAAAAATGTTTTTAAAATATATGAAGTTTGAGAATTAGACAGGTGTCTGGTCTTATCTGACAGGGCTTAGAAAAATAAAACAGGCTATCAAGATAATGATAGCCTGTTAAAATACTTTGTTTACTTTTTGGGTAATTTCACGATAAAAGTTGTACCGTTATGCTGGTTTTCACTAACACTAATTGTGCCGTTATGCTGTGTGACAATCCATTGAGCAATGGAAAGACCGAGTCCGGAGCCGCCAGTTTCCCTCGATCGTGCTCGGTCTTCACGATAAAAACGATCAAATATATATTTCATGTTTTGTTTATCAATTCCGATACCTGTGTCAGTCACCTCAATTACGACTTTGTGATCCTCATTATAGGTTTTTACTCCAATGCTATCCCTCTCAGAAGTGTATTTTAGTGCATTATCAAGTAAGATAACTAAGAGCTGATGAAGGCGTTGCTCATCTGCTTCTATTTCAATTTTACTATTTAACTTTAGCCACACATGTTTTTCTTGAGACTCAGCAATGTCTATATAAGGATTGCAGACCTTTTTAATAAAATTGTCTATGCTAACAGAATGCTTATTAAGCTGTGATTCTGCTGAATCAGCTCTTGCTAATGTTAGAAGATCAGATGTTAGCTTTGATAATCTTCTAGTCTCTGAAAGACTAAGGGCTATGTTTTCAAACTTATTCATAATTTTTTCATGTGGGGCTGTAAGCAATAGCTCTAGTTTGTTTTGAATAATTGTAAGTGGTGTTCTTAACTCGTGTGATGCATTCTCAACAAACTCTGCTTGCTTGTTCCAGGACTTAATTATTGGCTTCATCATTCTTTTTGAAAGAATATAACTAGCTGAGATTGATAGAATGATGAAAATAGAAGAACAAATAATAATTAAGTTCCCAAAATTGGCTAAAATAGTTTGTTCTGGATCTGTATTAATTAAGAGCTGTACATACTCAACATCGTCACCCTCAGTCTGATCTTCAAAAACAATAGATCGAAAGTTGTAAAGATCATTAATGGTCATATTTGTGATTACATTTACATTTTCTTTATCAAGCTCATACTCCTGAAAATAACTTTCATAAATGGTTGTTCCAATTTCATTTTGATTTACGATCTCACCCTCATTATTCCAATGTAGCATCATAATTCTTGGGTTTGGATTATTGGGACCCTTTCTATCATTAGGATTTTGTGGACCATCATCATCCTCAAAGCGAGGGGGGCGTGCTTCTTCATTTGGAAGATCATCGCTCACTTTTTCTTTAAATGCTAAAAGTTCCTCGTCTGTTTTTGTAAAAAGGGTGCTTTTTACCTGACTAAAAATAATAACACCAAAAATAGTGAAAATCACCGTGAATGAAATGAAGCTAAAAATCATGAACTTTAGCTGTTCTTTTCTAAAAACCTTTTGTTTACCCAAGATCATCACCACTGTCGGATAACATGTAGCCTAATCCACGAAAAGTTTTAATGTATTGATCATAGTTATATTTTTTTAATGTTTTTCTTAAGTTGCTTGCATAAACCTCAACAACTGTTGTTGAAGTATCGGATTCAAATCCCCAAATTCGGTCGAAAATCTGTTCTTTTGTTAATATCGTGTTTTTATTATTGATGAAGTATTCAAGTAAATCAAACTGCTTGCCGTTTAACTTAACAAGTTCTTCGCCTATAGAAGCTGTTTTATATTTTAGGTTTATTTTTAATTCTTTGAAGGAAATGACATTTTCTTTTAAATCTCCGCCAGATCTTCTAACAATAGCTTCTAATCTTAGGAGCAGCTCTTCCCGATGAAACGGTTTGACAAGATAATCATCTGCTCCAACCTTAAATCCTTTAATTTTATCATCAATAGCATCCTTAGCAGTAAGTATAATGACAGGTGTGGTGATTTGCTTTTTTCTTAATTCCTGTAAAACTTCGTACCCGTTCATATTTGGCATCATAATATCTAAAATAATGCAGTCAAAAATATTTTGCTCTGCGAAAAATAATCCTTCTTCACCATCAAAAGCCTGTTCTGTTTCAAACATTTCCTGCGTTGTTTCTTTTATTGTTTGGGATAAGTAGTGATCATCCTCTATAATTAATAACTTCATATTCGTGTTCACCTTCTATTATTTTTCTTCTAATGACATCCTTGAATAGATTTGATTATAGAGGTAATGAATGAAAATGCAAAATGTTTTTTTATGCTTTCCACATTTGGTAGGTGGATCTGCAGGGCAAAACTAAGTGGATCCATTTGATGAACGACAAACCAAGCAGGAAACAGAAGGGAAATGTCGTTCATAGCGTTGATGAACGACAAACCAAGCAGGAAACAGAAGGTGAATGTCGTTCATAGCGTTGATGAACGACAAACCAAGCAGGAAACAGAAGGGAAATGTCGTTCATAGCGTTGATGAGCGACAAACCAAGCAGGAAACAGAAGGGAAATGTCGTTCATAGCGTTGATGAACGACAAACCAAGTAAGAAACAGAAGGTGAATGTCGTTCATACGTAAAAAATTCATACTCGAATGAGGTCAAATAAGATTTTGACCATACCCAATCTATAATCAAATTTAAAAAATTAGAAAATGTAAATATTATTAAGTTTTTTAAGGTTTTGTTAAGGTTCATAAAAGATAATGTTAATCACCGGGAAAACAGATTCTGTTTAAGCCCTTCTGGAATCTTAATAAAAGAAAAAAGGAGATCGAAATATGAAGCTTTTAAAAGTAGCCTCCATTCTAATGTCATCAGCACTATTATTTGCATGTGCAAATAATTCAACATCCACAACAGGCGCAACAACTGAAACAGCAAGTGTGGATATAGAAAAACTTAACACTTTAATTAGTGAATCTGTTTCTTATAAGGACGATGACTACTATAAGAACTATGAAGAAGAAAATCCAACGTACATTGAATTAAATGGTTCTGATGTCTCTTTTGATGCTAATGCATCGGTTCTCTATTCAGAAAATACCTTAACAATTAAAACAGGTGGTACCTACGTGTTAAGCGGAAATTTGGAAAACGGTCAAATCGTTGTGGATGCGGAGGATAAAAATACGGTAAGGCTTGTGCTAAACGGAGTTACGATCAGTTCCACAACAAGCTCTGCCATATATGTACTTAACGCTGAAAAAACAACAATCTCACTAGTTGAAGGCACAGAAAACGTCATAACAGATGCTTCAGAATATGTTTATGAAAATTCCTCTGAAGACGAGCCTAATTCAGCCATTTATAGTAAAGATGATCTTACGATAAATGGAACAGGTAAACTTATCGTGCATGGAAATTATAATAATGGAATTTCTAGTAACGATAAACTAAAGATTACAGGTGGAAATATTCAGATTGATGCTGTTGATGATGGAATAATTGGACGAGACCTTGTTGCTGTTAAAGAAGGAACAGTAACAATCGATGCAGGAGGAGATGGAATAAGGTCTACTAATGATGAAGATGATTTAAAAGGATCTATTGTCATTGAAGGAGGCACTTACGATATTGCATCAGAAAATGATGGAGTACAAGCTGTTGCTTCATTATTAATATCAGATGGTACTTTTAACATAACGACTGGTGGCGGAAGTCCTGAAACAATAACAGTTGCTAACGATATGATGGGAAAAATGGGTGAACAAGGTGAAGTAACAACAACTACTACCACTGAATCCGAAAGTTACAAGGGATTAAAAGCTGTTACGGATATAGTGGTTGGTGGAGGAATATTTACAATTGATTCAAAAGATGATGCTGTACACAGTAATAATACAATAACCATAGCTAGTGGGGACTTATCGGTAGCCTCTGGTGATGATGGAATCCACGCAGATACTTCACTTGTCACATCAGGTGGAAAGATTAAAGTTACGAAAAGTTATGAAGGCATGGAAAGCCAGCTAATTACAATCAATGGTGGAGACATAAACCTCACAACAAGTGATGACGGCATTAATGTTGGTGGAGGTAATGATGGTTCTGGTATGGATATGCATGCAGCATCTGAAAATAACTTGTTACAAATTAATGGTGGTCATATTGTAGTAAATGCAGAAGGTGATGGCCTCGATTCGAATGGATATATTGAAATGACAGATGGAACTGTTCTTGTAGATGGTCCAACCGGAAATGGGAACGGATCACTTGACTATGGTGGAAGTTTTACGATGAGTGGTGGGTTTTTAGTAGCAGCTGGAAGCTCTGGAATGCTCCAAGCTATTGCAGAAGAGTCTTCACAAAACGGAATCTTAATGACATATCCAGAAACACAAGCAGCTGATACACTTATTCACCTGGAAGATAGCGAAGGGAACAGTATTCTAAATTTTGCTCCAGCTAAAGACTATCAAGCGGTTTTCATTAGTTCACCACAATTAATGAAGGAAAGCTCATATTCTCTTTATTCAGGAGGAAAAGCTACAGGGGAAGAAGTAGATGGACTATACACAAATGGCATATACGAAGCCGGAACAAAAATAGTTGATTTCACGATTACTGATACAGTAACTTGGTTAAATGAATCAGGAGTGACAACTGCACAAAGTTCGGGAGGTCCAGGTGGCTTTGGTGGAGGTGCTGGTGGAACAGGAGAAAGACCGCAAATGGGCAATAGAGGCGACATGTTTGCAGACATGGATGAAGAAACAAGAGAAAAAGTGGAAGCAATTATGGAAAAACAAAGATCAGGTGAAATAACTCAAGAAGAAGCTCAAGCTCAGCTGGAAGAACTAGGCGTGGAGATTCCAATTATGAGTGAGCGACCACAAATGAATGAAAATTAAATAATAATTTTAAAGGGTAGAGGTATGGGAATGCTTCTACCCTTTTTATTTGCGATTTTGATGTCATTCAAATAGTATTGAAAACAATAAATTTTGTCGATAACAAAATTAAAACAACATAAAACCAGTAAAATTTAATATAAACAAAAATAAACGGTATTAAAACAAAACAATAAGTAGTATAATCGATAGTAAAGAAACCAAAAGGATTGGTTTAATAAGAGTGGGGGTTATTTGAATGAAGGTCTCTCTTTTTATTACATGTCTTGCCGATGTGTTTTATTCCAATGTTGGTAAGCATACTGTAGAGCTTTTAGAAAAACTCGGTTGTGAAGTGGTTTTTCCAGAGCAACAAACATGCTGTGGACAGCCTGCCTATAATAGCGGATATCATAAGGAAACAAAAGAAGTGGCTAAGCATATGATTCGGACGTTTGAAAAATCAGATTATGTTGTAGGTCCTTCTGGATCTTGTGTAGCGATGCTTCATGAATACAGCCATTTATTTAAAGATGAGCCCGTTTGGAAAGAAAAAGCAGAAAAACTTGCGGATAAATCTTACGAATTAACTCAATTTATTGTTGATGTTTTAAAAGTAGAAAGCGTGAATGCTAGTTTACCAGCATGTGCAACGTATCATAAATCCTGCCATATGACACGCTTACTCGGTGTAAAAGATGCTCCAGGAAAGCTTTTAGAACAGGTGGAAGGATTGGATATAAAACCTCTTCCAAATAGTCATGATTGCTGCGGATTTGGTGGAACATTCTCAGTGAAAATGGTCCCTATTTCAGAGCAAATGGTAGATGAAAAGGTCCGACATGTTGAAGAAACAGGTGCTGAAGTACTCATTGGGGCTGATTGTGGCTGCTTAATGAATATCGGAGGTAGAATTAATCGTAAAGGTAAGCCTATTAAGGTGATGCATATAGCCGAAGTATTGAATAGCGAGGTGAAGTAAGGTGGCCATGAAAATTAGCGATGATAAATTCTTTGATCGTGTTGAAAAAGGTGTTAACAATACATTTATGCGCAGTGCTGTTGCATCCGCGCAAGAAAGAATGCAAGGAAAACGGCTAACTGCAACAGAAGAGCTTGGGAATTGGGAAGAATGGCGAAAGCTCGGGGAAGAAATTAGAACTCATACACTAGAAAATCTCGACTACTATTTAGAACAACTTAGTGAAAACGTTGTAAAACGTGGAGGTCATGTATTTTTTGCTTCAACAAAGGAAGAAGCAAATGAGTACATTACAAAGGTAGCGAAAGAGAAGCAAGCCAAAAAAGTGGTTAAGTCAAAGTCAATGGTAACAGAGGAAATTCATTTAAACAGTGCTTTAGAAAAGGCTGGCTGTGAAGTGGTTGAAACAGATTTAGGTGAATACATTCTGCAGCTTGATGATCATGATCCACCATCACATATTGTTGTACCTGCTCTTCATAAAAACAAAGAACAAATCCGTGACACGTTTAAAGAAAAACGAGGCTATGATAAATCAGAAATTCCAGAAGAACTTGCTCTTTTTGCTAGAGAACAGTTAAGACAAGAATTTTTAAGTGCGGATCTAGGCATTACAGGGTGTAACTTTGCAGTTGCAGAATCTGGTTCTATTAGTCTCGTAACGAATGAAGGAAATGCTGGTCTTGTAACCGCTTTACCCAAAACGCAAATTACCGTTATGGGAATGGAGCGGATCGTTCCAACATGGGAAGAACTTGATATCATGGTAAGTCTACTTTGCAGAAGCTCTGTTGGACAAAAATTAACTAGCTACATTACAGGACTAACTGGACCAAAAGATGAGGGTGACGTTGATGGACCTGAAGAATTCCATCTCGTTATCGTCGATAATGGACGTTCAAATATTTTAGGAACAGAATTCCAAAGTGCTTTACATTGTATTCGTTGTGCAGCTTGTGTGAATGTATGCCCTGTTTATCGACATGTTGGTGGCCATTCATATGGCTCAATTTATGCAGGTCCAATTGGTGCGGTATTATCACCGTTGCTTGGTGGATATGAGGATTACAAGGAACTGCCTTATGCATCATCATTATGTGCAGCCTGTACAGATGCCTGCCCTGTAAAAATACCTCTTCATGAACTATTAATAAAGCATCGTAGAAAAATTGTTGAAGATGAAAAGAAATCACCATTTGGAGAAAAGCTAGCAATGAAAGGTTTTCAACTTGCGGCGAGTTCACCAAGTCTTTATAAAACAGGAACTAAATCAGCTTCTTCCGTTATGGCACCTTTTACAAAGGAAAATAATATTCAAAAAGGACCTGGTCCAATGAAGCCATGGACAGATGTACGTGATTTTCCAGCTCCAAGTAAAGAAAGATTCCGAGACTGGTATAAAAAGAGAGAAAAGGGAGGGGAATAAGATGGCAGAAGGACAAATTCATCATCGAGATTTCTTTCTTAGTACGGTTGCTGAAAAGCTAGGAAGAGAAAGGAGAAAAACAGTCACAAAACCACAATGGACAACAACCCCTCAGTATGATGTATTGAAAGATGCTTCACAGGATGAATTAGTGGAAGTACTTAAGAAGCATTGTGAAGTAATTCATACTCAGTTTATTGAAACGAGCTCGGACAAACTAACAGAGAAAATTCGTGAGGTTTTTGAACAGTACGAAGTAGCCAGTGTTGTTACATGGAAAGATGAACGTCATAAAGAGTTTGGGTTAGAAGAGAATCTATTAGACAAACTTCCTCAAGAAAATATTGACGTTCATATTTGGGATCCTGCTCTTAAAGAGAAAAATATTGAAGCAGCAGAAAAAGCAGATGTTGGGATTACCTTTAGTGATATTACTCTAGCAGAATCAGGTACAGTTGTATTATTCAGCAGCAAAAATAAAGGGAGATCTGTTAGCTTATTACCGAAAACATATATTGCTATTATTCCTAAAAGTACTTTAGTTCCTAGAATGACACAAGCAACTGCTTATATTAACAAACAAGTAAAGGAAGGCAAAAACATCTCATCTTGTATTGATTTTATTACAGGTCCAAGTAATAGTGCTGACATTGAATTGAACCTTATCGTTGGGGTTCATGGACCAATTAAAGCAACATATATTCTTGTTGATGATACAGCGAGACTCCCATGAGTGGGGGGGGTTATCCCCATTCATGGTTAGCGAGACTTATCGGATCTTTACGGGCAGTTATCCCCCACCTATCTTCATTGCTTCTCTAGAATCTTTAGGTGGGGGTTTACTGCCCGTTAAGAATGGGATAAATAAATTCAAAAATAAACAAAAAACATATTCAAAAATAAACAAACATAGTATATAATAAAAAACAGATAAACAAACAAAAACAGATACGAAACAATAGAGGAGGAAATACAGTGGTACAAAGTTTATGGAATAAAGAAAAAGCAGCTTCAATATCTCAAGGAGTAGAAGAGCTTGTATATCGTTCTAATTTAATTGGTTCAGATCGTGCTGTATGTAACTGGGGTGGTGGAAACACTTCAATGAAAACAATTGAAAAAGATTTCCGTGGCCGTGACGTAGAAGTGATGTACGTAAAAGGTAGTGGATCAGATTTAGCGACGATGAAAGCACACAACTTTACTGGCTTAAGAATGGAAGATATTCGTCCATTAATCGAACGTGACGAAATGTCAGACGAAGAGATGGTTGCTTACCTTGCACATTGCATGATCGATAGCAAGCATCCACGTGCATCCATCGAAACTCTATTACATGCATTCTTACCGTTCAAGCATGTTGACCATACACACCCAGACGCAATCATCGGTCTTTGCTGTGCAGACAATGGCCGCCAAATTGCTGAAGAAATTTACGGAGATCGTTTTGTGTGGGTGCCATATGTACGCCCAGGATTCACACTTTCAAAAATGATCGCAGAAGGTGTTAAAAACAATCCAAACGCAGAATTAGTCTTAATGGAAAAACACGGTCTTGTTGTTTGGGGAGAAACAGCTGAAGAAAGCTATGAAAAAACAATTTCTGTTATTAACGAGGCAGAGCAATATATTCAAGCTAGATTAGTAGAAGAAAATGTATTTGGTGGACAAAAATTCGAAGCACTTTCTGAAGAAGATCGTAAAAACGCTTTAGCACAAGTTATGCCAGTAGTTCGTGGTGCAGTTAGCGAAGAGAAGAAAATGCTTTTAACTTATGATGATGCAGAAGATGTTCTTCAATTTGTAAACAGCCATAATGCTCCAGAATTATCTCAAGTTGGTGCAGCATGTCCAGATCACTTAGTTCATACAAAAATGACACCATTATTCATTGACTGGAATCCACAATCTGAGGATGTTGCTAGCTTAGTAGAAAAAGTAAAAGCTGGAATCGACAGCTTTAAAGAAGAATACAAAGCATACTTCGAAAGAAACAAAAACGAAGGTGACAAAATTTCTGAAACAGCTCCACGTGTTATTTTAATTCCTGGTATTGGAATGGTGAACACGGGTAAAAACGTAGCTATGGCTAACGTAAGTGGTGCTTTATATCACCGTGCAATCGCAGTTATGAAACGTTCTACAACTCTAGGAAAATTTGTTTCTTTAAATGAAAATGAATCATTTAATGTAGAATACTGGCCATTAGAGCTTTATAAATTATCTTTAGCTCCAGCAGAAGCTGAGTTCTCAAGACAGGTAGCATTTGTAACAGGTGGTGCAGGTGGGATTGGTAGCGAAACTTGCCGTCAATTTGTAGCAGAAGGTGCTCATGTTGTGATCGCAGACCTTAACCTTGAAGGTGCTCAAAAGGTAGCGACAGAAATCAATGAGCAGTACGGAGAAGGCCGCGCATTAGCTGTGAAAATGGATGTTACGAGTGAAGAAGCGGTACAAGAAGCATTCAAGCAATCTGCTTTAACATACGGTGGTGTAGATATTATCGTAAACAATGCAGGTTTAGCAACTTCAAGCCCGTTCGATGAAACATCATTAAAAGAATGGAACCTAAACATGAACGTTCTAGGAACTGGTTATTTCTTAGTAGCTCGTGAGGCATTCAAACAAATGAAATCACAAGGTACTGGTGGAAACATGGTCTTCATCGGCTCGAAAAACTCTGTATATGCTGGTAAAAATGCAGCAGCATACAGCTCTGTTAAAGCAATGGAAACTCATCTTGCAAGATGTATTGCAGCTGAAGGTGGAGAATTTGGTATCCGTGTAAACTCAGTTCTTCCAGATGCAGTGCTTCAAGGATCAGCAATTTGGGGATCAAGCTGGAGAGAAGAACGTGCAGCAGCATATGGTATTCACCCGGATCAACTAGAAGAGCACTATCGTAAACGTACAACATTACTAGTGAACATCTATCCTAAAGATATTGCACAATCCATTTTATTCTTTGCCTCATCTAAATCAGACAGAACAACTGGATGTATGCTAACAGTTGATGGTGGAGTTCCAGCAGCATTTACTAGATAATAAAAAACAAACAAGGTGTAAAAGAAGATTGTTTCTCTTACACCTTGTTTTATAGACAATAATGTAAGCGCATAAGCACTAAAAACAATGCGTTCTACCCTATTCTATGTCATAATAATATCTAGAGCCTACAAGCGTAAGAGCTGACTCTTTAAGCAAGTAAGCTCATCTCATAATTAATATTTCTCAGTGTGAGTTTTAGGAGGCAAACCGAGATGCTTGTAGCAGAAAGACATCGGAAAATCGTCGATGTTGTAAATGAAAAATTAAGTGTCCGAGTTACTGAATTAAGTAAGCTTTTTAAGGTAACAGAGGAAACAATCAGACGCGATTTGGAAAAATTAGAAAAAGAAAATCTACTACGCCGAAGTCATGGCGGTGCAGTTAGTATACAAGACGAACAAACAGAAGTTTCTTATACCGAAAGAGAAATTACTAATGCCGCTGAAAAGAGAGCAATTGCTCTAGAAGCGGTAAAGCTCATTCAGCCTGGTGATCAGATCGTGCTAGATGCAAGCACAACAGCATGGTATATGGCAAAAGAAATGCCGGACGTTCCATTAACTGTGTTAACAAATTCTATAAAAGTAGCAGTAGAACTTAGTAAAAAAGAACAAGTTCGTGTAATTTCCACTGGTGGAATGCTTCAGCCAAAGTCACTATCCTATGTTGGGCCATTAGCAGAAAGATCACTTAATATGTATCACGTAAATAAAGCATTTATTTCGTGTAAAGGTGTTCATATTGAAGCAGGATTAAGCGACTCAAACGAATGGCAGGCTCTTTTAAAAAGACAAATGATGTCAATATCAGATCAAACGATTTTAATGGCTGATTCTACGAAGTTTGGAGTACGAACATTTGCACAAATTACAGAAATCCAGAAAATCAGCTATGTAATCACTGACTCACTAATCAAAGAAAGCTATATCAGTGGGTTAGAGGAAAAAGGTGTACAGTTTAATACAGTGATGGTAAACGGATAACACATTTTACATGTTATCTGGATTTCACTTTAAAATCACCTCAACTTCAAGCGATTTTAAATAGAGGAATTTTGTCCTTCATTACTGATAGCGATGAAGGGCTTTTTACTCTTTTAATGAGTTTTTAGGATCATTAAAAGCTATGTTTGAGGTGAGTGCTGGTTGAGTTTTTCTTTAGTGGAATGAACTGGGGAAATAGTGAGAAGAAGAGCGAGCAGTTGTCTTGATAATGCAGGAATCGGGACAAGAACAGTTTCGAAGAGTGGGCATCTGTCCCGACAGTGCGAGAATCGAGACAAAAACAGTACCAAAGAGCGATCATCTGTCTCGATAGTGCCAGAATCGGGACAAAAACAGTTCCGAAGAGTGAGCATCAGTCCCGATAGTGGCGGAATCGGGACAAAAACAATCCCAAAGAGTGGGCATCTGTCCCGATAGTGGCAGAATCGGGACAAAAACAGTCCCGAAGAGTGGGCATCTGTCCCGATAGTGCGAGAATCGAGACAAAAACAGTACCAAAGAGTGATCATCTGTCCCGATAGTGCGAGAATCGAGACAAAAACAGTACCAAAGAGCGATCATCTGTCTCGATAGTGCGAGAATCGGGACAAAAACAGTTTCGAAGAGTGGGCATCAGTCCCGATAGTGCGAGAATCGGGACGAAAAAAGTTCTGAAGAGGTATCATCTGTCCCGATAGTGCCATAATCGAGACAAAAACAGTCCCGAAGATCGATCATCTGTCCCGATAGTACCGGAATTGGGACAAAAACAGTTTCGAAGAGTGAGGATCTGTCTCGATAGTACCAGAATCGAGACAAGAACAGTACCGAAGAGGTATCATCTGTCTCGAAAGTGCCAGAATCGAGACAGAAACAGTCCCGAAGAGATACCATCTGTCCCGATAGTACCGGAATCGAGACAAAAACAGTCCCGAAGAGGTAACATCTGTCCCGATAGTGCCAGAATCGAGACAGAAACAGTCCCGAAGAGATACCATCTGTCCCGATAGTACCAGAATCGAGACAAAAACAGTCCCGAAGAGGTAACATCTGTCTCGATAGTAGCAGAATCGGGACAAAAACAGTCCCGAAGATCGATCATCTGTCCCGATAGTACCAGAATCGAGACAAAAACAGTCCCGAAGAGGTAACATCTGTCTCGATAGTGCCAGAATCGAGACAGAAACAGTCCCGAAGAGCGACCATCAGTCTCGATAGTGCCAGAATCGAGACAAAAACAGTCCCGAAGATCGATCATCTGTCCCGATGGTACCAAAATCGAGACAAAAACAGTCCCGAAGAGTGATCATCTGTCTCGATAGTGCCAGAATCGAGACAGAAACAGTCCCGAAGAGTGATCATCTGTCCCGATAGTACCAAAATCGAGACAAAAACAGTACCAAAGAGCGATCATCTGTCCCGATAGTGCCGAGATCAGGCCAAAAATAAAACCAAATAGAAAGCGCCTATCCTGATTCTAAGGAACTTATAAGGCCTCACTCTATAACACTATAAAACCAGAACCACATATATCTCAAAAACGAGGGATTAAGATGAAATCCAATCTTTTACAAGAGCTCATCCAACTTAATGATGAAGAAAAATTGATTCTTCAGCAAAAGCATGAAGTTCAAAAAGAGCTTTATACTAGCCAGGAGAGCTTTGTTGTTGAAGGTGAGAAATTTCTAAACAATAATACGATGATTATGGTAAGGAAGCATACGAGATTTATACATTTTCCAAAGCATAAGCACAATTATATTGAAGTGAATTATGTGTTTAACGGCTCATTGAATCAAACGGTCGGGAACGAAAGGTTAGAGCTTAGAAAAGGTGATATATTGTTTCTCAACCAGCATATTGAACATGAACTCGAAGCTTGTGGAGAAGAAGACATTATTATTAATTTTATTATTAAGCCTGAATTTTTCTCGTTTGTTTTTTCTTATTTAACGACTGAGAATTTAATAACGAATTTTTTAATTAATAGTTTATTCGATCACACACAAAACGGACAATATCTTTATTTCGCTGTATCCGAAATAGAGAGTATCCAGGAATTGATAGGAAAAATTATCGTGGAAATTATGAATCCTTCGATGATGTCGGAATCAACGATAAAATTGTATATGGGTTTACTTATGGTCGAGCTTATAAAGAATTCTGATAAAGTAAAATATAAAGATGATACTCATCGACATCAACTGATTGTTGAGTCATTAAAATATATTGAAGAAAAATACAAAGACGCCTCCTTATATGAGTTATCAGAAAAACTTCAGCAGCCTCATTACACATTGAGTAAAGAAATAAAAAAAGCGACTAGTTATACATTTAAGGAACTTGTACAAGAAAAAAGATTAAGCGTGGCAAGGGACCTGTTAGAAAATACATCACTAGCTATTACCTCGATTATTGAAGAGGTTGGATATGAAAATATTAGTTATTTCTATCGAGTGTTCAAAGGCAAATACGGATATACACCAAAGCAGTTTCGCGAACAATTAACAAAAGGATAGCTATATCACTACTAGGTATTAGTAGGGGATATAGCTTTTTTGTTTTTAAAGATTTTGGCAAATAAGGACAATAAAAATGTTTAATCACGATATAGGAAACGATTAAAAACTAGTTTATTATGTAATAAAGCAAGCGTTTTCAATGAAGAGGTGAAGAAAATGACAAAATATAGCTTAGCGGTAGATATTGGGGCTTCAAGCGGAAGATTAATTCTTGGCCATATTGAAGATGGCAAATTACAACTAAATGAAATACACCGTTTTGAAAACAATATCGTGAAAAAGAATGATCACTTTTGTTGGGATATTGAAACCTTATTTTCTGAAATCAAAACAGGAATTAAAAAGTGTCATGACCTTAATATAAAGCCAGACAGTATTGGCATTGATACATGGGCGGTTGACTTTGTTCTATTAGATGAACATGACAATTTATTAACAGATGCCGTAGCCTATCGTGATCCTCGTACAGATGGCATGATGGAGGAAGTATTTACTATCATTCCAAAGGAAAAACTATACTTTGAGACTGGTATTCAATTTCAAAAGTTTAATACAATTTATCAATTATATGCATTAAAACAAAAATCACCTGATGTGCTGAAAAAGGCAAAATCATTCTTAATGATCCCTGAGTATCTTAACTTTTTACTAACTGGTAAAAAGGCTAACGAATATACAAATGCTACTTCAACACAATTAGTAAATGCATTTACTAAGCAGTGGGATCATGAAATGCTTGATAAATTAGGTATTAACAAAGAAATGTTTCATGAAATACTGCCTCCTAAAACCGTTTTAGGAACATTGTCAGAAGAGCTAGTATGTGAATTTGGTTTTGATATGAACGTAGTTTTACCTGCAACACATGATACTGGTTCTGCTGTAATCTCAGTTCCTGAATTAGAGGATACGATTTATTTAAGCTCTGGAACATGGTCATTAATTGGAGTGGAAAATCGTTTTCCAATTTGTGTTCCAAAGGCACTTCAATATAATTTTACAAACGAAGGCGGTATCGACTATCGCTATCGTTTCTTGAAAAATATTATGGGACTTTGGATGATTCAAGAAGTAAAACGTAACTATCATGATGAAATTTCTTTTGCTGAATTTGTAGAGTTGGCTGAAAAAGAAGAGGATTTTCAATCTATCGTAAATGTGGATGATGATCGCTTCTTAAAGCCTGAAAATATGGTAAGTGAAATTCAAAAATATTGTAAGGAAACAAATCAACACATCCCACAAACACCAGGACAGATTGCAAAATGTGTGTATGATAGTTTAGCAGATAGCTATAAACGTGCGATCAGTGAAATAGAGGAAATTTTTGAGAAAAGTTTTCCAAGAGTGAATGTAATTGGTGGTGGCTGTCAAAACGAAATGCTTAATCAATTACTTGCAAATGTAA
>NZ_JBLUOI010000089.1:0-17497 GCF_048059995.1 Metabacillus sp. YM-086
GTTCAATAGTGTTAACGTTAAAAGATTTCCATTTATTAGGTAAACTGATGAAAGTTCAGAGTTCCCCATAAAAAAAGGGATGATTCTTATGATCGCATTTGAAGGTTTGGTTTTGTTCATCATATCTTTTAGAGACAAAAAATAGTCCACCCTTGAGCCCAAACAGCATTTAGAGGGTGGATTTATACCTACAATGCTGACTCCCTTGAAGGGAACCTTCTATTGTATGGGCCGTTTGGTGTTCGAGCACCAACGGTCTTTTTAATATATGCGTATATATCTTTATTATAACCATGTTTAGTAGAATTGAACGTGAACTTTCCGGCATCAGCTATCTTTTTGTCGCTCTGATATTAGATTGAAATCAGTAGACATGTGACGAAATATTTATAATAATTTGAGAGGGTTTTCACTTTTAAGCAGGAATTATTAAGTAGGTATTTTTCAGAAAACTCATTGAAGTATAAACGATTACTTTAATGCACGCATCCACTAAAAGAGAGGTAAATCATAATGGAGAATAAGAAGAATAATTCGGAGAAATCTCTAACGCAATTAGGTTCAGCAGCTGTGACGAGCCATACGGTTAACACGGAAGGAAAAAAACAACCTTCTTATCAAACGGTTACAGAAATTATGGATTGGGGAGCAGCCATTACAAAGGTAATTGTTGATTTAGGAAAACCTGTTCCAGTAGATTCGGTTACGAAAGAGACCTTTCATGTTCAGGTGCAAAGATACGATCACAGATTAGAGAATCCATTCTTACAAGAAGGTAATCGAATAGTGAAGAATGCTTATGTATCAGATAAGCATGGGAAACCAGCCGAAAAGATGGGGCAATATGCTGTTTTAGAAATGGAAGTTTCCCCAACCTTATCACTTTCTTCTGCCATTAACTATGACTGGAAGGGGACTGGCTTTAACGATTGGACTGATAATCAATACACGATCACACAACAAAAGAATATTCAAACTAGTGATGGAACAATCTCAGAGTTAGTGATCGACACATTTACCGGAGGAGTAAGAGAGCTTGTCGATGATTTTACAACAGGCAAAGCAACTTATGACAATATTACTTTAACCTATGCTGACTATTCTCCAGCAAAAAATAATGAAAAAAATCCACTAGTCATTTGGTTACATGGAGCAGGAGAAGGCGGTATAGATCCAACGATTGCCATCGCCGGGAACAAAGCAGCAAATTTTGCATCAGAAGAAATACAAGCTTATTTTGATGGTGCTTATGTATTAGCTCCTCAAACACCTAGTTTTTGGATGGAGGGCTTCACTGAATTCGGTGATGGTACGTCGAAATATCAAAAAGCACTTATGGCATTAATTGAAGACTATGTTTCACAAAATAAGGACATTGATCACAATAGAATTTATATTGGTGGAGATTCAAATGGTGGATACATGACGATGCTGATGATACGCGATTATCCAGAGTATTTCGCAGCAGCCTTCCCAACCTGTGAAGCTCTAAAGGATTCCTTGATTACAGTTGAAGAAATACAAAAAATGAAGAATCTTCCTATCTGGTTTATCACTGCGAAAACCGACAAGATAGTTAATCCGAATCTATACACAGTCCCAACCTATAACCGATTAATTGAAGCAGGCGCAAAAAATGTTCATCTCTCTCTATTCGATCATGTCATTGACACTTCAGGACTCTATAAAAATAGTGACGGTACTCCATACGAATATGATGGACATTGGTCATGGATTTATGTATACAACAATGAAGTAACAAACACCATCAATGGAAAAGCAACAACCTTAATGGAATGGCTTGCGGAGCAGTCTTTAAAAAAGTAGGAAGATATTTGATAGATTCAAAGATATTAGATAAAAATAGGTAAAGAAACATTTTTTACGATACGTGGGCAAAAAGAAAAAGAAGAATAAAAAGAAAAAGAACAACAACAAAAAACTTATAGCATAGACGATAATCTAGAATGGGTCACATTCTCAAATTTTTGTGTAGTGGTAGTTTAGCTGCCAAAGCAAACTTAATAGAAAAGATCAACGTTCCTTACATACTGTTAAGGAACGTTTTTATTTTGAATAACAAAATTTTTTATTATTTAGAATGTGTAATAGTCTCAATAAATATTATCTTTACAAAAATTTAACATTTTAATCTGCTACTCTACCCCCTCTTTTTGTCTATATAAAGGATGACAAAACAATAATTTGATAAAAGGGTAGTGATGAAAAATGGCAAAATTTCGTATGATCTTAACTGGATTTTGGAGATCCTCCTTTAATTTAGAGAAGATGTCTTCGGAGGATAAATTATTTTACGTGTATTTACTAACAAATGATAAAACGACGCAAATTGGAATCTACGAAATAACGAAGAAAGAAATGGCACTCGAATTGGATTATACGCTTGAAGAGGTGGAAGTATTATTAGAACGATTTACAACACGTCACAAATTAATCCGGTACAACCCAGAAACATGTGAAATCGCCATTAAAAACTGGGGAAAAAATAACCTTCATAGAGGCGGCAAACCAATTATGGATTGTATTACAAAAGAATTAAAAGAGGTCAAGGATACCTCGCTTATTTCGTATGTTTGCGAAGGAATTGAAAGAGAGGAAATAGTTCGCTTATATGAACCTTATTGTCATAAAGAAGTTGAGGAAGAAATGAGCCGTAAGGGTAAAGAACATACATATTCTGCAACTGAACAAGATCAAATTGAAGAAAACTCTAACCCTCGAGTTACAGAAACTAGGGAAGAAAAACAATCCTCTAAAGACAATTCAGATCTAGATGATGACCAACAAGGTCAAAAATCAAAAGATATAAACGAAATCATAGAGTTCTGGGACAGCAATGGATTTGGGTTATCTAACATAAACGCCAAACACCAGCTATTATCCTGGTTAGACAATTCATGCTTTTTACACCCTAAAGATGTTGTCTTAAAAGCCATGGGTATTGCCTGTGCTAATAACAAAAGAAAACTAAACTATATCGTTGGCATACTTAAAAACTGGAAAAATGAGTCTTTACTAACCATTGAAGAAATAGATTCTTATCAGGATAACCAGTCTTCTAAACAAAAGTCCAAGCAGTCAAATTCTACTGGAACTGGACGACCGATACCGAGTGAGTTTGTGCTTGATCTTACAGCGGGTGAGGATTGAAGAGACTCTAAACTTTGTCATACTTGGTAAGAAATTTAATAATCGCAAAAAAATTTAAATTTTTTAAAAACAGACGCTACTCTTCATCCGTTTTTCTATATATAGAGGGTGAAGAGAAAATAAATAGGAGAAAGGGAAGTGTTGAAGAATGGAAAAATTCAAAATGGTTAACACAGATTTTTGGAGAGATCCAGTTGTACAGGAGATGGCTTGGGAGGAAAAGTATTTCTATCTTTACTTACTTACGAATCCGCATGCTACTACAGATGGAAGCTATCAAGTATCAATCGAACAAATTTCACAGAAAACTCGTTTATCAATTGAGGAAGTCCAAGCATTGATAAGCCGTTTCAGTGAGCATTATCAACTGATTTCCTACAATTATGAAACATGTGAAATCAATGTGAAAAAACAGGGAGCATATTTACAAGATTAACAGTTTCATAGCTAAAGTAGAGGAACTTAATGAATGATTGATGGGGGAGAGATCACTCCCTTGAAATCATTTCCTCTAATAGATTTTCGCGAACATTTACGAATACATAATAAAAATTGTTGAGTAAAAAGAACAAGTGTTCGTTCTTAAATATGTTTAAACATTTTAAAAATTGAGGTGTGATCACATGAATGTAAAAGAAGTTTACGAGGAAGCGATAAAATTAGAAGAATCTCCGTTGGCCCATTATCTTTTTCATTTATTACAAGAGAGGAAAATTTCTTCAAATGACCACATATCGAAAATCGATTTAAATCAGGCAAATCACCAGACCGTGGAGGAAATGATCCAAAAAAATCTTCTGCATTTTCGAAAGGTCCGAATTTATTCTTTGAAGCAGAACAAGACTGATTTTGTCTTCATCTTTGCCCGTAGCCAGGAAGATGCCATTCAACACTATAGAGAAACATATTCTCATTCTCCCTTAAACTGTATTGAAACCTCGCTAGATAATGATTTTTATAGAGGAACTGATAGGATTACGTTCCGAGATATGAAGAAGGAATTCACAATTTTTCCTGCGATCGTTGGGTCTTTTAGTAGGAAGGATTACGTGTTAACTGAAAAGGAGGTTAGTCAGCAATATAAATTATCATAACTAAAACACAATGAAAAAAGGGGTTCTCGTGTTTTTAAAATAGAAACATAAGAACCTCCTTATATTTAAGTCTTATTCTATCACTTTAGTAGGTGTCGCGTCCTTTACAATAATCAAACCATCATAAGCCTTATCAGGCACCATTTCAATCGTATAAAACATCTTTAATAGCTTATACCATGAGCGAAAATCATCACCTATATTTGCCATTTTTTGTTTACTAGATAGGATCTTGGACAATTCTTCCGACTCACGGCTCTTTTCAAAATCAACGTAAAAGGTATTAGACTTAACTTCACTAAATGCATCCACTAAATCATGTTGATTTTTTACGGTAAATGTTTTGCGGTTGCCTGAACCATCGTTCTTTGCCTGAAATTCACTGTTGATAAAGTCAGTCCCTATTGCAAAATACTTTGTTCCATAAACCTCATCTAAGTAATTTCCCATTGATTTATAGCCAGCAGGTGAGGCAGACGTTTTTTCGACATGGCCATTATGTCCTGAGAAAAACACTTTTTCATTTCCTCGTTCTTTTTCATATTTCATAATCCATTGTAAATTTTCAGCTAAATATTGATCACGAAGGTTTGTATAGTTTTCTTCTGATAAAAATAGCTGTGTACGCTGCTTCATATTTTGTGCATAGGCTGTAGCAAACGCAAGCTCGTCAGCAGATGAATGTTCCAAATATTTAGCTTCATTTGCTTGTAAATCTTGAAGAATGTGATCGATCGTTTTATCTACATTTTCTAACTGCTTCGTTGTTAAATCGCGCATCGTTTCATTGGAAACCTGCTTCAATTGATCACTATATTTAGTAGCAGCTTCCTTGTCTACAACAGCAAAATAATCTAGTAGGTTCTTTTTACTGTAGTCATAGCGCTGCATATCATTCCCATAAAAACGAATTTTCTCTTCGTCTTGCACCGATTTGTTATAATTGTGCATCCACTCAACAAGATCAATCATTTGTTGAGTTTTATAAATAGGATAATCAAGGCTATTAACAGCAGCATCTGCGGAGCCTTCTCCATCTAAAATATAATTGTTAATCTGCTGACCGCCTCCGAAATCACCTTCTAAAACAAAGACGCGTACATGTTCCTTAGTCACCAAAGTTTCAAAAACCTGTTGTTTTAACACCTGAAATTCAACATTCCCATGTGTTGCTTCACCCAGCCCAATCACTTCCACGTCATCTGGAATGTCCATTGTATCAATTGATGAAATATACTCCTCCGCGTGATCTATAGCTTCACATTTTCCACAACCTGAAATGAAAACAGTAAGTGAAAGAACTGCAATTAGCGAAAAGCAGCTTTTTAAAAATGTCATTTTTTCTCCTCAACTTTCTTGTTTTTGTCTTATACAAACGTTGAAAAACCGATCTATAAATGTAATGGTACATGACAAAGTTTAAATTAAGGTTAAATCTGGATTATTTGTAGTTAAATCTAGTGGAGAGTGGGTGTGAGCGGTCAAGAATAGGTTTTCATATAAATTTTTAGAAAATTTAAAATAGGTTGTTGACCTATGACATCATATGATGTACTATTACCTTATAGATGATGTTATATGACATCATAACAAAACTTAGAGGTTAGATGATGAGGTAATCATTCACTAAATACCTAAGTGAAAATTTGAGGGGAGAGGTTTATTTATGAAACAAGAACATCTGGAACAAATTCAAAACGTGATCGAGGCTGTGAAGGAGAAGGATATTAAAAACATTTTCTTTGTGGCATGTGGCGGTTCAATGGCAGCGCTTTCTCTAGGGGATTATTTTGTGACGAAGGATACTGAGATGCCGAGCTTTGTTTATACTTCAAATGAATTTATTCATCGTGCACCGAAAGCATTGGGTGAAAACAGTCTTGTGATTTTAAGGTCTCATTCTGGTACAACTCCAGAAACAGTTGGAGCTGCTACATATGCAAGAGAACAGGGTGCCTTAACTGTTGCGATTTCAATGGATGTTGAATCTCCTCTTTGTAAGGAATCAGAATATACCGTTCATTACAACTATAAAGATGGCTCAGAGGCGATTGATGGAGAAATAGGAGTATACTACACATTGCTCTTTAAATTACTAAATCAAATTACTGGGGAAGAGAAGTTTCTCCGTGGTGTAGAACAATTATCTAAGCTAGGAGAGTTAATAGAAAGCAACCAAGCAAAGTATAAGGATGTAGCGGATACATTTGGTAAGAAATATAAACGTGATAAGGTGATTTACACAATGGCAAGTGGAGCATATATCCATCATGCTTATTCCTTCACAAGCTGCTTGCTAATGGAAATGCTGTGGATCCATTCAAACGCTATTCATTCAGGAGAGTATTTCCATGGACCATTTGAAGTAACTGATTTTGATGTCCCATTTTTAGTGGTAGTTGGGGAAGGGCCAAGTACACCGCTTGATCAGCGTGCTCTTGATTTTGTAACGAAATATAGTGAAAAAGTTGAAGTGGTGAATGTGAAAGAGTTTGATTACAGTGGAGTGGACGAAGACCTTAAAGAGTATTTTGGTTCAGCACTAGCGGGGCCTGTTTTACGCTTATATGCTGATGGTTTAGCGGAACATACCGGACATCCATTATCAGTAAGAAGATATATGTGGAAAATGGAGTATTAATCTTCGGAAAAATTGGTTACGAGGGGGAAATAATTTAATGAAAAAGTACCTATGCTTTTTAGTTGTTATTTTAGCCAGCTCTATGTTTTTAGCAGCATGTTCTTCCTCCAATGAAAGCAATGGCGAAACATCTGATGGTGATACAGTAGTAATTGATTTTTTTCATAGATGGCCGAATGAACCAAGAAAATCATTTTATGATGAAAAAATTGCAGAATTTGAAAAGCAGCATCCTAATGTAAAAATTAATGTTGATTCTGTTTTAAATGATTCTTATAAAGAAAAAATTAAAGTCCTCGTTTCAAATGATGATCTTCCCGATGTGTTTACCTCATGGTCAGACACGTTTGCCGCAAATCTAGTAAGCTCCGGACGTATTATGGAGCTAAACGATGTAATGGCAGAGGATACAGAATGGTCAGGTAATATTATCGAGTCTCAGTATGCTGGATTTACGTTTGATGATGTTACGTATGGAATACCGTTTACAGTTGACGGTAAAGCTTTCTTTTATAACAAACAAATTTTTGAAGAAAATAATATAGAGGTACCAGGCTCATATGATGAACTGATCGATGCGTTAGATCAATTGAAGAAAGCTGGCTATGAAACACCATTAGTAGAAGGATTAACAAATGGTTGGGCCATTTCTCATTACATGGGGACTATTTTTGATAGAGTCATAGCTAATGATGTACTTCTTAAAGATTATAATACCAAGACTGGTGAATATACAGATCCAGGATATATTCGAGGTCTAGAAATCTTTAAAGAGTTGACCACTTACATGGGTGATGTGTCAACGGCTATTGATCATGAAGCAGCTCGAAATATGTTTGCTGCTGGTGAAGTTCCAGTATTGTATATGCAATTTGCAGAGGTTGGATATGTACAGGATGCTGGAGATGTGGAGTTTGGCTTCTTTAATTTCCCTGAGGTTGAAGATGGAGATGGAAGACCTAAATCCCTTACTGGTGCACCAGAAGGCTGGATGCTAAGTAAAAATGCTCCACCTGAAGCCGTAGAGTTCTTGAAATTCCTCACATCAGAGGAAACGGCTAAAGAATTTACGAAAGCCGATGGTCAGCTGAACGCAATTAAAGGCGGGGTAACAGAAGAAACATCCAACCCAACAAGTCTAGAAGCCTATCAAATTATTCTAGAAGCCTCAGATGCGACCCCTTGGTTTGATAATGCGGTTGATATATCCATTGCTGATGTTTTCATGCGTGGTGGTCAAGAATTAGCAACCGATCAAACAACACCTGAAGAGATTATGGCAAAAGTACAAGAAGCAGCTGCTAAATTACGTAACCAATAAGAAGTAGAATTGCCCTAACTAAGATATTGAAAAGGTTAGGGCAATTCTTCAAAAGAAGGGTGGGGGATTGTAATGAAGATAAAAAGGGTAAAAATAACTCCAATTCTATTCATGTTACCTACTGTTTTATTTTTAGGACTATTTATTTACATACCACTTATTCAAAACTTCTATAATAGTTTTTTTGAATTTAGTGTTTTTTCTCAAACGAAAGAGTTTGTTGGTTTGAGTAAATTTAAACAATTATTTGCTGATGGAGTAGCTCTTACTGCTTTAAACAATAATGTTAAATATGCGATTATTTCTGTGATATTGCAGGTATTCTTCGCTTTGGTGTTAGCTGCTATTTTAGAGGATAAGTTTTTCAGAAAATTTGCTCCAGCTTTCCGCGTGATTTATTTTATGCCAGTTATGATTTCAATTTCAGTTATTGCCTTATTATTTGGATTTGTCTATAATCCTCAAATTGGATTATTAAATAGCTTCCTTGAGCTCCTTGGATTAGAGCAGTTGGCCAAGCCTTGGCTAGGTAATTCAACAACGGCTATCTATAGTGTGATCGCCATGTCTCAATGGCAAAGTATTGGGCTCATTACGATGTTATTTATTGTTTCCATTCAGAAAATTCCAAAGGATCTGTATGAAGCTGCAGAGATCGATGGTGCTGGGAAAATACGAAGATTCTTTAGTGTAACAGTACCACAGGTGAAGGAAACTACTTTTGTTAATCTATTAGTAACTGTGACGGGCTCTATTCTAGTATTTAATGAACCTTATATTCTCACAAATGGTGGGCCAGGAAATAGCTCTATGACTTTAGCGATTCACATGTATCAAACAGGCTTTGTTAAAGATGACATGGGCTATGCATCAACATTAGCATCCCTAATCTTCTTATTATCTGCTGTATTTGCGCTTATCCAAATCAAAGTCTCGAAAACAGGGAAGGAGGAATGAAGTACATGATCAAAACAAATGTAAAGAAGCCCACATTCCCTAGTACCGTTCCTACAAATAAAATAAAAATCCCAATTCAAACTCGTATCACCAAAAATATTGTCTTTCTCGGTTTGCTGTGCTTTGCTATTATCATTCTATATCCACTTTTTTGGATGTTTATCTCATCATTTAAAAGCTATCAGGAAATTTATAGTAATGTTTGGGCTTTGCCAACCGAATGGAAGGTTGAAAACTATTCTCTTGCATGGTCAAAAGGAATTTCGAGCTATTTTATCAACAGTGTATATGTCACATTATCAACGATTATTCTAACGGTCCTAATCGGAGCAATGGCTGCGTTCGTACTATCCCGATATAAAAATCGCTGGATTGACGCCGCACTCCTTTTTACAATTGGTGGGTTAATGATGAATCCACAGGTGGCTTTAATCCCTTTATTTGAAATTTTAACGATCACAAACTTGATCGATACACATTGGGCGCTCATTTTGACCTATGTCGCCTATCGATTGCCTTTAACAATTATCTTAATTCGGGCTTTCTTTTTAACCGTACCGAAAGAGTTATCGGAATCTGCGGTAATGGATGGGTGTACAGAATTCGGTATTTTTTGGCGTATTTACTTGCCGATTTCACTACCTATTGTCGTAACATCTGTTATTTTAACTGCCTATTTCGCTTGGAATGAATTTTTATTTGCAACCGTTTTCATAAACTCCAGTGAATTAAAAACAATTCCATCAGGTTTAATGGTCTTTCGAGATGCTCTTCGTACAGATTGGGGAGTATTGCTATCAGGAATGGTTATTGCAACAGTACCAATGATTGTTTTACTTATATTCTTACAAAAATACTTGGTTAGAGGTCTTGCAGAAGGCTCTGTGAAAGGATGATGCTTTATGAAATTAATCACAATTGGTGATAACGTAGTGGATTGCTATTTAGATCAACATAACTATTATCCTGGAGGGAATTGTGTCAATGTTGCAGTCAATGCGAAACGGAATGGAGCAAGTGAAGTTTCGTATATTGGGATATTTGGGAACGATGAGCAGGCTGAACATATTAAGTATGTACTTCGTCAAGAAGGGGTGGATTATCAATATTCACGTGACGTCATTGGTATCACTGGCCAGCCGCAGGTTACTTTGACTGAAGATCATGACCGTGTATTTGTAGGAGGACCTAAAAATACCGTCCAGCATAAATTCAAAATTCAGCTCATTCAAGAAGAACTGGATTATATTAAAAATTTCGATTTAAGCCATGTGAGCTGCTATTCCTCGATGGAAAGTGAATTGGCTAAATTATCAAAAGTAGCAAAGGTTTCGTATGACTTTTCGAATAGAAAGGACCTACCTTATATTGAGTCGATTTCTCCGTATATTTCGTATGCATTTTTCTCAGCTGCTGAGCTCTCAGATGAAGAGTTGGAAAAGTTCATTAACGATTTACGTTCTTTTCAATTTGAAATCATTGGCTTGACTAGAGGGGGGAAGCCAGCAATTTTTATAAAAAATGGCGAGATGTATGAGCAAAAGTTAAAGAAAATTGATGTGGTGGACACAATGGGTGCAGGTGATAGCTTAATCGCAGGCTTTTTAACGGCTTATATGAATGGTGATGAGATAGAGGCTGCCATTGAGAAAGGAACAAAGTCCGCTGAGAAGACTTGCCAGGAATACGGTGGATTTGGTTACCCGAAAGAAATGCAAAAAGTTTAATGTGCCTAAAGGTTATTGTATAATTAATGGTAACGTTAAACATATAGGAGCGAGCTTAATGAGTAACCGCGATTCAATTCAAAATTATTTATATGAAGAAATCATGACGGGAATCAAACAATATATTGAAACTAATCGGCTAAATCAGGGTGACCAAATTCCGACTGAAGCTGAGTTATGTGAAATTTTTCAAGCTAGTAGAATCTCGATACGTCGTGCCATAAAAGAATTAGTAGACGAAGGTGTTCTTCAGATTATTCGGGGAAAAGGTACATTTGTGAATACATTTCGTAAAGAAATTCACCTTTTACATTTTCAAGGATACACCGAAGGCTTGACGACAAAAAGTGAATTTATTACAAAAGATATTCTTTCAATGGAGAAAATAAAAGGAACAGCCCATATTAATAATAAATTTAATAATCAATTTGACGAGTACATTGAACTAGTCAGAAAAGTTTATCGAAATAACCAAATTTTAAGCTTGGATTATGCTTACTTTCCAACAGAGCTTTATCCCGAAATAGAAAACAAAATCACAGCAGAAAGTTCAACCTTTAGGATTATTAATGACGAGTATGGAATAAATTTTAGTAAGGTTTGTAAAGACCTTGAATTTGTCCATCCAACAGAAGAGGTACAAAAGCATTTAGAGGTTAATAGAATGACCCCAATCATTTTAGTAGATAAAATCATTTATAATGAAAAATCAATCCCTGTTCATTACTCAAACTACCATTTAATCGCAGATCGGGTGAAGCTACGACTAGAAACAGATTACTAAATGCGATAAAAATATACGTAAAGGAAATGATTCCATGTATAAAGCAGTTGTGTTTGACTTTGATGGGTTGATTTTTGATACCGAATCTGTTCATACAACGATTTATAAAGAAATGTTTGAGTTGCATAACGTAGAATTTCCATTTCAGTCATGGATACAACATATCGGAACAAAATCTAATGTCTCAATATATGACCTTCTAGAAAAGGAAATCGAACAAATTGATCGAGAGCAGCTCAAAAAAATGAATAAAGAAAAGCTGGAAACAAGGCTGAATTCTTTAGAGGTACGACCAGGTGTTGAGGATTTCCTAAAGGAAGCACAAGCGATGAACCTAAAAATTGGTCTTGCTTCAAGCTCTGATTATAAATGGGTTTCAAGCCATTTAGATCGATTAGGCTTACTACATTATTTTGAATGTATCATGACGTCTGATGATGTTGCTGAAGTGAAACCCCATCCAGAGCTTTACCTGTTAGCAGCTAAAAAGCTAGGAGTTGAACCTGAATTTTGTATTGCTTTCGAGGATTCAGCCAATGGTTCTCTCGCCGCAAAACGAGCAGGCTTAACCTGTGTGATTGTTCCGAATGATACCACGAAGCATTTAACATTTCCTGAGGTTGATTATCGACTAACTTCTATGACGGACTGTGCATTGGTGGAGCTTGTTGGGAAATTAAGTGATCGGAAGGTTTAGTTTAATAGAGTGAAGAGGTTATCGTTGGTTGAAAGCGTTGTTAAGTGGTTGAGTACATCTGTATATCGTTTATAAGAAAGGGGCGTGAGAATTTTATTTCATGCTTCTTTTTTAATGGGGGATTTTATTTCTTACCAAATTAGTAGTGCAGACCTTCTTGTTTTGCCTTAATTGAGTAACCTAACGTTTAAATAAACGGATTTTCTCCGGTTAGACGAGGAATTGAACTCGATTTGAGGGATATAAGCGGATTTTTTCCGGTTAAGCAGTGTAAAATGGTCCATTTTCTTCTTTTTCGGTGAAATAGACGGAATCTTTCCGTCTATTTTATCTATTTTCCGTAATATTTCATTATTAAGAGGAATTTTTCCGGTTATTTTAGTAGCTTATTTCTGGCGATTCTTGAAGATTTGGAAATAGCTTAATCAGCTATTGCGTTAAAAATAAAATATAAATCGAACAAGTGTTCTTTTTATATTATAATAGAATGGCAATAGATAGGTAACTCAAGGGTGGTCAGCGTTACCCCGTTTGGAAAGGGGGTGATGCTTATGTTGACAGTATTTCAAACATTAATGCTAATGATAGCATTTGCAAGTTTGGTGTTGTCGATCATATCTTTTAGAGACAAAAAATAACCCACCCTTGAGCATGGCAACGCGATAGGGTGAGTTATTTCCCAAATCCGCTGATCCCCTTGTAGGGAACCTAGCTATTGTATGGACTGTTTGGTGTTACAGCACCGAACAGTCTTTTTTATATTATGTTTTCTCTACTACTATTATAACCAAGGTATAAATGTTTGAAAAGAAATGAATAGAAAGAATTCGTTTTATTCTAGCAATTTAAAGTACCAGGGGGTGGGAGTTGAAGTCAGAGAGACGGTTAAATAAAGCAGATTTTCTTGATTTTCCTTAATTGGGTAACCGATCGTTTAAATAAACGGAGTTTTTCCGGTTAAACGAAGATTAAAGCTTGGTTTTGGGGGATATAAGCGGAATTTTTCCGGTTAAGCAAAGTAAAATGATCCATTTTCTTCTTTTTCGATGAAATAGGCGGAATCTTTCCGTTTATTTCATCTATTTTTCGTGATATTTCCTCATTAAGAGGAATTTCTCCGTTTATTTTAAAAACTTATTTCCTGGAGATTCTTGAAGATTTGGAAATCGCTTAAACGGGACTGATTTTGATACATATGTCTCTAATCATTTTTTATATGCTGAATACTTACAAGTTGCTTTTTAATCCTGGTGTGAATTACTATATGAAAAGCACATAAATACAATATTAGGCAACAAATTCAAGTCCATTCCAACTAGTAAATTAAAAAGAAAGAAGATGTTATCCATGCCAATAAATAGACCGAAAAAATCAATTAACGAAATATCCTTTTCCGTCCTTGATCTTGCATCCATTGTGCAAGGGGGGACGCCTAGTCTATCCTTTCAACATTCGGTAGAGTTAGCACAGTTAACGGAAAAGCTAGGCTTTAAACGGTACTGGTTAGCAGAGCACCATAATATGCCTGGCATAGCAAGCTCTGCAACATCTGTCGTCATCGGCCATGTTGCGGCGCATACTTCTACTATTCGGGTAGGATCCGGCGGAATCATGCTTCCAAACCATTCGCCACTGGTGATCGCGGAGCAATTTGGAACCCTCGAAGCGATGTTTCCAGGCCGAATTGATTTAGGATTAGGGCGTGCACCGGGAACGGACCAACGAACTGCCCATGCCATTCGTGGGGAAAACTACACCAATGGAGATGATTTCCCAGAACAATTGGAACAACTACAAGCTTATTTTCAAGGTTCTGGACCGGTACGAGCAATCCCTGGTGAAGGAGCAAATATCCCTATTTGGTTGTTAGGTTCTAGTGGCTTCAGTGCCAGATTATCAGCACAGCTCGGGATGCCATTTGCTTTTGCCAGTCATTTTTCACCTGAAAACACATTACCAGCTCTAAAATTGTATTACGATAATTTCCAGCCGTCAGAGGAGTATAAAGAGCCTTACGCAATGGTAGCCGTAAACGTGATAGCGGCAGATACGGATGAGGAAGCAGAATTGCTAGCCACTTCCATCAAACAAAGCTTCCTGAACATGATAAGGAACACACCATCAAAGCTACAACCACCAGTAGAGAATTTAGATGAGCTCATGAGCCCATATGAAAAGGCAATATTAGAAAAACAATTAAGCTCCACGATCATTGGGAGTCCTAACAACGTAAAGAAAAAGCTGCAATCCTTCTTAGATGAGACGAAGGCAGATGAGATAATGGTCAGCACAATGGTCTATGACCACAAAGCTCGACTATACTCCCACCAGCTTGTGGCAGAGATAATGGGGTAGAGGACACTTAAAAAACAAACAGCCATTTTGCTAATAATAAAACGAAAAGCTAACAAATGTTCTACAGTGTAATAGAATGGCAATAGATAGGTACTCAAGGGTGGTCAGCGTTACCCCGTACGAAAGGGGTGATGCTTATGGTGACAGTATTTCAAACGTTAATGCTTATGATAGCATTTGCATGTTTGGTGTTGTCGATCATATCTTTTAGAGACAAAAAATAAACCCACCCTTGAGCATGACAACGCGATAAGGTGAGTTATTTTTCCAACCCGCTGACCCCCTTGTAGGGGACCTAGCTATTGTATGACTGTTTGGTGTTCGAGCACCGAACAGTCTTTTTTAGTTTATGATTTCTCTATTACTATTATAACTAAAGACTTGAAGTTTGAAAAGCGAGCAATCTTGGTGAAAATTCCCCCTTTAATTACATAATAGAACCACTAGTAAATATAAAAAATGCGTAAACCTTTAACTAAGTAAAGTTGGATATTCATTTTTTAGAATGTAGATTTATTAATTCGTAGGCCGTTAAATCCTTTCATTACTATATAGGAATTTTGAAGTTTGAATTCCTACACAATAAGGGTTATCAATTTTCTGAATATTATGTACAATCTTTGTGTGGTGATAACTTTTAAGAGGAGGTAAATAAAAGCTATATAACCCTAAAAGGATTATAACCTGCTTTACCAGCGAAGATGAAAGGAGAAAATATATGAAAAAGAAAAAAAGCTTTTCCATTCTACTCACAGTAGCTCTTGTCATTATGTCGTTAATTCCTTCTAGTGTGTTTCCTGAAAGTGTAAGCGCTTCAAAAGTAAGTGCACCCCATAAAGAAGAAAATACAAAAAAACCTTCAACTAAGGGTGGGGAAAAAGATGTAATTCCACAGCTTGCTCCAGCACAGCCAGGCAAGCTGGAGATGTGTGTGGATTTAGTAGAAACATTTAGTTTTAATAATACCACTATCACATCGGCAAAGCTTGTAGCTGAGGGAACACTGTCCAATGCCGGTAAGCCTGTCGGCGAGCATTGTCTCGTCAAGGGAAAAATGAACGAGCGAGTGAGCCCTGTAGACGGTCAGACGTATGCGATCGGTTTTGAAATGCGGCTTCCAGTTGAATGGGCGGGACGGTTCCTCTATCAAGCAAATGGTGGAGCGGATGGCAACGTCGTAACAGCAAATGGAAGTTTCGGAGGCGGCCCGCTGGAAAACGGACTGCAAAAGGGCTTTGCTGTCATTAGCTCGGACGCAGGTCACACTTCAGCTCAAAACGTTGGGTTCGGATTTGATCCGCAGGCACGTCTTGACTTCGGTTACCAAGCAGTCGGAACGCTTACACCTATGGCTAAGAGCTTGATCGAAGCTGCTTACGGACGCGAGCCTGATCGCTCATATATTGCCGGAGGCTCAAATGGCGGTCGTCACACCATGGTCGCTGCTTCACGCTATGCAGATCAGTACGATGGCTTTTTAGCCATCGCGCCAGGATTTAACTTGCCCCAGTCTGCGGTAGCCCAGCTGTGGGGAGTTCAGCAATGGGCAAAGGTTGCAACCGACATTAACAACTTGGAGACAGCGCTACCTTTAGCCGAACGTCAAGTTATTGCAGAGGCGATTTTAGACCGCTGTGATGGTCTGGATCGACTAAACGACGGAATCGTACAGGACACTGAGCGTTGTCAGAAGGTCTTCAGCGTTGAACGAGACGTACCTACTTGTGACTTGGATCGGGACGGCACCTGCTTAACGGTAGAACAGAAGCAAGTCGTGAAGGATGTTTTTGCGGGAGCTCGTACTAGCTCAGGAGAACAGATCTACACTTCTTTCCCATTTGATCCGGGACTTGTCCATAATGGATGGGGGTTATGGAAGTTCAGAATTTCGGTTGCCCTCGATCCAGGAACTGTTAGCCACATTTTCCTATCGCCCCCTGAAGGGTTTAATGGAAAAACGGCACCGGAATATGCACTAAGCTTTGATGTGGACAATAAGTGGCAACTTATTTATGAATCTAAAGATTTGTATACAGAGAGTGCCATGGAATTCATGACGCCTCCTGACCCAACGAATTTGGACACCCTTCGCAATTCAGGAGCTAAAATGATCGTGGCACACGGTTCATCAGACGGTATCTTCTCCTCTGATGACACAAGGCGTTGGTACAAGGAACTCGACGCGAACTACCGAAACAAAGCCGATGAGTTCGTCAGATATTTTGAGGTCCCTGGCATGGGGCATGTCAGTGGCGGTCCTGCCACCGACCAGTTTGATGGCCTGGGCGCTTTAATCGATTGGGTTGAATATGGCAAGGCACCGGATCGTATTATAGCGACAGCTCGTGGTGAGGGAAATCCAGGTGGCGTTAACCCTGAGGTACCTTCCACATGGGCACCGGATCGTTCACGTCCACTATGCGCTTATCCATTAGTGGCTCGCTATAAAAAAGGCGACCCGGAAGTGGCAAGCAGTTTCGAGTGCAAACCGAGTTCAGGAGGACCTGGTCTGAGCCGATAGTCCTTTCAGTACAGATGATAATATGCTAGTAAATCCCCTAAGGGTAGACATGATAAAAAAGAGAACATTGGATTATGTTCTTAAAAGTCTATCTTTAGGGGATTTTTCAAAGGTAAAAAGAGTTAACTTTTTAAAATAGATACTGGAAGTTTTAAATCACCTTATTTTAAAAATACACAACCCGGCATTGTCAACTTCAGGGAGTGGTATCTGTTCCTTCCCCATGCCT
>NZ_JBLUOI010000090.1:0-17480 GCF_048059995.1 Metabacillus sp. YM-086
ATCTATCACTCTCCATTTAAAACCCTTAAAACGACTAATAAAATCAGTCACCTTAAGGGTAAGTTTTACTTCAACAAATTATATTGCTTATTTCATCATGGTGTAGCAGGTGTTGTTGGTGTTGTAGCACCACCAAACGTTTCCATTGAATCATTTGCATCTTTCACAATGTTTTGTGTGTTATCTTTCATTTCAACTGCATCTGTCTGAATTCCATTCTCATCAAAGATTGTAGAATTCGTGATCCCTACCGCAAAAAGTAGAACCATAAGTAAAATTAATAATTTTTCCATTCCTTGAAACCTCCAACTTAAAATTTTATTTATATTAATCTCGGGACTTTTTTATTGTCCAAGATTATTAACAACACTCATCACATCTTTGTACCACAAGAAAAATACTGTTACTTCATTCATGATGACTACTACTGTTCCAAAAAGAGCTAAGGAAAAGATGACAATTTTTCTCCGATATAAATACTCTTTATAGTTGTTGTACATACTGTTAGCAAACTCAACTCTTTTTTGTTCAAGAATCTCACCAGCTTGTCTTACTCCTGTTGATTCTATTTCTTGCATTACAATACTTAAGCTGTTAGCTTCAGGGGTATTTATTTCATCCTTGAATAAAGTCCATGCTTCTTCAAACCTCTTTTTCTCTAAAAGAGGAAGCATCTTCTCTAAAGCTGGTCGAATATATTTGTAATACGGTAAAAGCCCCATAATAATATGGTAACTGTTACCCACTTTATCGCCTTTAGAGCGGAACTCCGCTTTCATTTCGTTATAGAATTGATAGATTTCATTATTCTTTTCTCTGTTATAACGTTTTTGTACCATTTTTACTAAGTAGTAGAATGGTGAAGGCTTTTTAGGTATCATAAGCACTGGAATACTTCCTAAAACAACCAAGTTTGTCATTGACATAAGACTGGTATTAAACAACATTTCAAACAGAACAGTTATAATTAAAATGCCAAGAAAAAGAAAACGTACTGTATTAAAACGTTCACTAGTAATAAAAGCTGGCAAGCCATTACTTCTGAAATAGTCATCATACTCTTTCTTGTGCATTCTATTTCGTACTTTATCTTGATATCGATAGAGACTCTGAACTCTAAATCTACGTTTACGCCTCTCGTCATACCCACTCTTAGCAATAAAGGAGTAACTCAATAAAAGGAGCAAGCCTATCGTAATAAAGTAGATCATCTCAATATTTAGATGTAATATGAATTCCTCCACTATGTTCACTCCCTTATTGTTTCTTTGGCTTCTTCACAAGAATGGCTAAACCGAGACCAACTATCCCAAAAATAATCGAGATAACGAATGATTGAATTCCCTGTGGAGTCCCAAATTGATATTTCAGAGAGTTTCCACCAGGTATGAGAAAAGCTTCATTTAGATATAGGAATAAAAAAGTTAATGGTAGCGGTGCATACCCCAAAATTGCAGCTTCTCTAGCTTCTGATTCTGCGTCCCTAAGCACCTTATTTTGTTCAGTCATATCTACAATTAAATCCTGTAAAAGAGTTTCAACAATCAATCCATCTTTACAAGCCTTTAAGATTGTCGTTGAAATATTCTTGCCTCGTAAACTACCTAATTGAAAGGCAAATGTTTCACTTGCTAGTATTTTAATTTCATCACGATCATGCATTCTGGCGAACAGCTTTGAATACACCGCTTTTGTCTTACCTTCTAATGAATCTGATACGTCCTTAAGAGCATATAACATATTATGTTGGTTTCTCTGATAGGACTGTAATAAGGTAATGACCGAATCAATCACTTCGTTTTGTAACAGCCCTTGTACTTGTTTGTGTTTCATATAAAAGAACGTAATTGGGAAAACATACACAAATGTTAATGATGTAATCAGCCCATACCAAATCGACTGCATAAAGAATGACCCAAATATCAGCAATCCTAGAAAGATTAATAGCTGCACAATGACGAACTTTGCAAAGTACTCATAACGATAGCTTTTCAATGATGCAGATAATAAATGGTTATATCTCCGCAAGAAATCATACTTCATCCATTGACTTGAATAAGATTGGTATTTTAGGTCCCTCATAACTCTAAAGCGCTCTCTTGTTTTCTTTGGACTGAAGCCTAGAGACATGATGATGAGGATCAGACCTATTCCACCAATAATGTAGTTACTGTAGCGGATAAGATATTCAAGATATGCACTCACGATAATACCTCTACTTTCTTACCACTTGATTCAATTGTGTTTTCTTTCTCCATTGGCCATCTTTCTTCAAGTTCAGCCAGCACAGTCTTAAATGTTTCAAACTCTGCCCTATGATACTTCGAGGCAATCCTTTCGAATCGATCAGGTATTTCAGTCGAGAATACCCAAGAGTCCTCTTCATGCTTATAATCCATGATTTTATACATTAATAGTTCTCCTGTATTACTGTTAAAGTCATACAATTGAATACTAGAAGCCTTCTTGTTTAATACACTCTCTCCAATATCATCAAATTGTAAGAACTCATCCATTGATAAGGAATAATGTAAGTTACGAGCAAACGTGTTGTACACAGATGCTTGAGTAGAATTATTGTCAAAGTACTGGAGATATAGAGACGTCAAAATATCTGGGATGTCGATTGGATCTAAGTCATGAAGAGTTCCAATAACTTGTTTTATTCCTTGTACTCCAGATCTTTTGTATAACCCTACTTCGTGTTCCCGAATTTCTCCTAATATTACACGAACAATATCATGACGAAGGACGCTTGCTCCAATGCTGTCCTCAAAGTCCTTACCTCGACCGATTACATGAGTGACATTTGCATCTGGAAATATTTCTTCTACATCAAACTCCGGATGTGATTCTGCGAATATCGTATTAACTGGTTCAGGAATTATTTTTCCATTTCTTTTTTCGCAGAACATTTCATTCATAAATGCTTGTAGCATTGTACTTTTACCAGACCCCGGAGGACCCGCTATGATTGCATTCACTCTTATTTTCGATAAACTTTTTAAGAGCGGAATTGCTTCAAATGGAAATGTTCTATAGATTGCTAAGTTCTCAAATGAATAATCCTTAATTGTTTTACGACGTAACGTAATAACAGGATCTTTATATGTTCTATTCGGAATCATGATAGATACACGTATACCATCGATTGTTGATGTTTCAAGCTCGGGCTTAGAATAGCTATTGAGATTTGTGTTTGCGTGCATATTTGCAAATCTATCACATAATTCAAGGACCTTTTCTACTGAAGAAAAACGAAACGGCAGCAGCTCATAACCCCATGAACGTTTAAATTTAATCTTTGTTCCTAATACCTGTGCCCCTTCACATTCCAATTCGTTTTTGAATGCTGACAATGGACCCCAGCCAAACTCTTCTTCAAATATTCCATCAAGTAAAGACGGGTAATACTCAGGAAAACGACATTCCCTTAATCCGTTATTAGAAATAAAAGAGTCTATATGTTTTTTTATGAGGTTGACTGCATCCGTTCTCCCTCTCATAGCTTCATGATAGATCATGACATAATCCTCTTCTGTTTCATTTCTTGATTTCATATCAACTTTGCGATCATATACCTCATACAAGTATTCTTTTGCTTTTCTACAAACATCATAAAACTCATCACTTCTATTAAACGAAACTTGGTTATTGTCATCTTTTGTGAATTGTTTTACGTCTAATGCTCTTCTTCGGGCTAATGGTACAAACTCAACTTCACTCACGCCCTAGCACGTCCTTTCTTTAAACGACCAAAGAACGATTTAGATTTGTCTTCTTTAAAATTCATCACATCATTTGCTACCGATTTAGCTAAACCTTCAATCACTTTAAAATATGCTTTATAACCAGCTCTTGATAGAATCCCTTCTTCATACTCAGCATCCGCTGCTTCAGGAAAGTACGGTATTTGAGCTAGTAGATTAGTATTATGAGTTTGTTCTAACTGCTTTGGTGTAATAATTGCATTTGAAGCATATTTGTTCACTACCATATAAGAATTTTTAGGATGGAAACTAAATCTACTTAAAAATTGCTTTTTCCAACGGTTATATTCATTAATTGATAGATTTTCTTGAGTAGCTACTAAGATATGAGTATTTGATCTTTCCAAGGCTGTAATTGCAAGAAAACTATCATAAAAGCTACCAACATCGAGTACCACAACATCAAAATACGATTTTGCTACATCAATTAAATGCTCAATTGGTTCCTTCTCAAATTGAGGGCTCTTATAAAAATCTGCATTGCCAACCAAGTAATGTAATTTACCGATTTCAAGCATATATTTCTTTAGATCGTCACCGTTTTTAATAACGCCACCTTCTAATAAGTCATATACTTGATCCAAAGAATATTTAGTCTTATAAGGACGGAGTTCACCTGGATTATAAGGATTCAACCCTAGTACAGCTACTTTATAATTCAATTCAGCTAACGTATTTCCAATGGAAAGAGCAATTTGTGTTGTACCCACCTGACGATGTGTCCCGTGTATAGCAACTACATTTTGAAACTCTGTCGCTTCCTCTAACCCGAACCATTCCACTTGTAATATTCGAAGAATTTCTTTTTCGCCAATTTGCTTTGATAAACTATGAACATCATGAGTGATACACGACTTATTGAAAAACTCATCATATTCATCATATATAATTAAAATTTTAAGCAGGGGAAACTTCTCACGAAGTAATAAAACATCATGAGCGGACATATCCCCTCTTTCTAGTAATAAAGCTTCAACTCGACGCTCTTTCCCTAAATCATCTAATGACTGTATTTCTAGAGCAGGATCATCAAACTGACTAGTTAAAAGAGCAATTCGTTTTAACAATTCACTAGGTTGGTAGATTGCAACTTTCATAAAATCCTCCTTAATAACTCAATACAAACTGATAACCTTCTTTAGTTAATTTTTCTAGTACCTTAAAGTCTTCTAAAGTTAAACTAAGCTCAATCTGTGCCGCATTCTGATTTCCATTTAATCGATCATTTTGTGAAGTTAGCCCTGACACTTCTTGGTTTCTGCTACCCTTCACATAAGCTACTGGAACATTCTCTAACACATATTCATTTTTAACATTTTGTTGTAATACCGCTCCTGTATCTTGACCAGTACCTACATAAACGGCTGAAATATTAATTAGATCATATCTACGAATAGTTCCTTGTAATTTAACTAGCCAATTGTTCGGTATTGGGAAAAATTCATGATCCTTAGTAGGTTTTAATAACGATTGGTCTAGATAATCTCTATCTATAAATGCACTTGGTTGAATTGTTTGAACAGCAGTTTTTCCAACTACATCACTTATATGTCTGTACATATCATCCGTTATTAATTCGCGGGGATATTCCGCTAAAATAACATTCTCTTCTGAAAGTATCGTATCTTTTTCAATCTTTGTATTAGCCATTACTACTGTAACTGTATTTATTTTTCCTAGAACACCCGTTTCAGATACAACAATTGCTGCTATAAACAATATGAAGAAGAAAATACCAAGGAAGAGATTTTTATTAATTCTCTTTTTCATTCTTTATCCTCCGGTTAATCATTTAGCACTTCTAAAATACAAGATGACTCCTATTCTTTAAAAGTTGTTTGTTAACTGTCTGCAACGCACATTGAAGAACTTTTTATTGGACCTATAAAAGGATGAAAATCACTGTTTGCATAATTGATAATGTCCTCCAATTACTTACTCACATGAAATCCATATCAAATATCTGTATTTCTGATTGATTACCTTCAAGCGGTCTCGCTAATCTCCATCCAGTTCTCAGATCTTCTAAATACTCATCTACTAAAAACAGTTGCATAAATTCTTGCTCAAAATTACTGTAAGAGGAAACTAATGAATCAATTCCTTCCTCGCTTGCTATACTCCAAACAAGAATACTCTGAGTTGAATCATCATAGACAGTTGGTAACTTTTCATGTTTAGCAAAATACGATTTATACTGTGATAGTTTTCGTTTTAAAAATCGTAGCGGCTTACTTTTTTGTTGTAACCGTTCCACAATGAACTCCATTTTCCCTAGCGGTGTATCAATTTGAAAGACCGCATGAGGAGGTTCAAATTCTGGTGCTATAAAAGGGTAAAATTCAAATCGTTCTTTCTTTAGTAATCCTTTTTCCAAAAGCTTGATTCGGATCTCGTTAATAGCAGGATAATGTAACTGCTCACCTATAGAACTAGCGAAATGAAGCGGATTAGGAAGGTTTTGCAAACCCATTGCATAACCAAGAAAATTCTTAGCAGCTACTCCAATTGTCCAAACATACTCTCTTTCATTCGACTCGTTCTCAAGCTTCCATCCTTCTAACCAACCGTTTTGTTGCAGCACACGTAACCGAGTACCTAGTTTATGACCTTTATCAACTACATTCCGGTATAAGTAGCGGATCTGCTTTTCAGTAAGAACCTTAGCATTTGCTAATGTAACAGCTATATCTATATCCAATTCAGATATTTGTCCAGTTTCTATTCGTTGCTGAATAATATCTAACTGAATATCTGGCCTTCGAGACCAACGAAACATGGTGATTTTTAGAGAAGGATCGTCAAGTAAAGGGATACTCCCTTCTTTTGTTCTCCAAACATTCATAAGGACTAGAATGCGCCAAAGCTGCGTTTATTTAATAAGTTCGCAAAATTAGCTTCTACTTGATTGATAAGAATTTTTCCTCGTTTGCCTTTCTTATCTAAAAAACGAATTTCCCCTTTTGCTTGAACACCAGGAGGTAAGTAATCGTTATAACGATCTCTTAACCTTCTATTTAGATTACCAATTAGATTTATACCACTAGCAGTTTCACAGTAATATGAATTGTATCCAGGGGCTTGACCAGTTATTTTAAAGCCAATATAATCACCAACTTTATAATGATCTTCTATACTTTCCCAAATAGCTTCTTTCTCGTTTTTAATTAAAGCTTTACGGCTTAACCTAATACGATACGGTAGATTCTGCTCTCCTTCGTTTTCTAAGCGGGAAATCGTTAATACCTCAACTTCCAATACTGTTCCAACAGGTACAGTTTCTCTAAGATTAGTAGAGCGACGAATATCCCATTCTTCCGGTGGAATAATACATGGATAACCTTGAACCTCTAAGTAAACAACATTTTTATCACTCACACCTGTTACTGTCCCTTGTACTCGATCACCTATTTTTACACTTTCAGTAAATTCTTGTGCTACTCGTTTTAATGCAGCAATACGACTTACACTTACTACTTCATCTGTTACTTCCATAACAATAAAAGGTACTCTCGTTTGAATAAATCCATTTAGATTGGCTATATCACGTTCAATGAAATCTTCCCTTTTACAATAGACCTTCTCTCCTTGATAAAGGATAACGATTAGCTCGTCCTCTTTTCCCCCAACCGATACCTTTCTGATCGATTCCACTTCTCCGTATTGAACCCATTTACGTTCTCTCGATTCCTTCAACATTTCCAGTAATATCTTGTTCATACTTCAACCTCCTGATGGAAATAAAAAAAGACGCACAATCCCCCTGTTTTAATAAAACAAGGGAACTATGCGTCTTCCGCCTATAATTCCTATATTTGATTCACATAATTTATTTAACTTACTGTAAGAATAGACCATAAATCCCATTTGTGCAACTACTAATTTCCATTCTTTTTACTCATAATCTTTTTAAGTAATTCCATGCTTTCATTACCTAATTCAACACTCTTTAGCTCTTGTGTAGCATGTTCATACTTTTCGTCCTGCACAACAGTAACTTGTTCTAATGGAGATGAAGTCTTCTGTTCTTTCATCATAGCAGTGAACGACGCTGGAGCTGCTTTCTTAGAGACAGCTACACTTCCTTCATCATTTTGCCTTGTTTTTTGCCCAAATGCATGACTAAAACTGACAGTATGCCTTTTTAAGTCAGCGGAAGGAGTTTGATGTTCCCTTTTTTCTTGGAGATATTCAAGATCCTCTTTAGGTACATCATCAAAGATTGAATTATCTTTCTGTTCTTGATCATTTAAAGAAACAGGCTTACTGTTAATTTTACCTACACTATAATTTACTTTTTCCTCTTGTTGTGATTCCTCTTTTACATCTTCTACTTCATAATTTTCCTCAGTAATTTCTTGACCTTTATGTTGGGAATGTTTAAAACGGTTATGCTCTTCTTTAACAACCTTTTGCTCTTTATCAAAAGATAATAGTTCCTTTTTTAATACACTGGCCGAATCTTCTTGTTCATCATCTTCTGGAATAACTAATGCTTCAGAAACATTCACTTCTTTCTTCCAATAGTCCATGAAGAAGTTTACCGCTTCTGAATCAAGAGACTTCTTCCACTTATCCGCTTCTGACGTATCTACAAAATCACCTTCCGCTCGTATAGCTCGTTTACTAGATTTCTCTTGTACCATACGTATATAAGAATAGCGGAACTCTTGGAACATAATATCATCTACAGAAGCAAGGTCTTTTTCTGTTCTTACTGTACTCTCTGAATATCCAAAACTAGGATTATCCATATTGTCAGGAGTGTAGCTCTCTCTCACCTGTATTTCTTCAACTACTGTTTTTCCTAGATACACGCTTAACAGTTCAGCATCATATTTCGAAACACCACCATAAACTATAGTGTTACGTATTGTCCCTAACATACTTTCTGTAAATTCCTTACCAAATTTAACACCAAACTGTGTAAGAGATTGACAAGCTACTAGAGGAGCAAACTTATACTTCCTAGCCTTACCAGTTAATTTTAAGAACTTCTCATTCATATAATCATAGAATTCATCAGCATAGAACGATACGATTGGTCTTGTGTTCTCTGTACCGCTTCTTCTAAAAATGGCATTCTGAACGCATAGTAAAACCAGCTTCCCAAACGTATCACTAAGATCTTGTAAATTTCCATCATCGGTATTAACAAGTAAGATGCCTCCTTTACTCATTAATCGATCAAGGTCAACTTCATTCTTAGCAAGCAAAATTCTCGCAAGATAAGGGTTCTTGGTAATATCAGACAACAGATTTCGAGTTTGCCTTGTAAACTCAAATTGCAAATCTTCTACTACTACCTTCCCTTCATGCTCATGTCCCCTTGGGTACTTTTCAACCGTACCATCACGATCTTTTTGTACTCGTAGCCCTTCATTTTTAAACCATTTAACAATCTTTTTTACTATCATCCAATGAATGACATCATCTTGCTTCATTTCTTTTACTACATTTTCAGGAGGTATCGTCTTTTCAATGGATTCAACCATATCCATAACCATTCTTGGATCTTGATACATATCATCAAGCATTGGAATTGTAGCCTCATTGCCTTTGTAAAACTTTAGAAGGTAAACATAATGTTTCAAAACAGCTCGTGCCGCTTGACGGAAAAACTCATTATTCGTCTGAGCTATCGCTTCTAGCACACTTGTTATGGTTTCAACTACCTGAGCGGTTGGACCGATCATCGCATTGAATCCTGGAGTATCAGGGTTGCTTGGATCTAGATAGGTGATAAACTCTCTTGGAATATTATGTTCTAAAGCTAATTCATAAGCATCATCACAAAGGTCTTTGGCTGGTTCAATAATGACTGTACCAATCAAATGATTACCCATATTCCTTTCAAACTCTTTTGAACCTATCCCGTATTTCTTTGCAAGTTTAGGAAACTCATTTATCATCCGCTGCATATGACCTAAATCCTGCCTGTATGCTGTTTTAATTTTGATAGATGTTTTACCAGAACCAGGAGGACCTATTAGTAAGGTTCCCGTTTGGCGGGATTCACCTTCTAAAATAACTGGTGCATTCGTTTCAGCATTTCTAGCTAGTTGTATGTCAGGAAGTCGATTAACTTTATCCTCTCCAAAACGACCAATCCATCCTCTTTCAAACCTATAAGTACGAAACCATTCTTGCAAATTCGCATCTTCTTTGTAATTGCCATACAAGTAACTAGCATATAGACCAACAATAACTATTGGTGTGACCATCAATAGATACCCAATAAATTCAAGAGCACCTCTATGCAAATAAGCAGCATGTGCTGGATCAATCGTTTCATGTATCTGAACTAACTCGTCATATCCAATAAATTTAATTTCACGAATAATATAAAACAAGATAACAACAGCCAATGTACCCCAAGACAAACAAAAGCTAAATGTCCTTCTCGGTACTGATTTACTGAACCTCTTTACCCTTGTTGCTAATATCCAGTTTATAAATGCTAATAACGCCACTACACCAACTACCCAAAGTGGAGCGGTTTGCGGAGTCATATAAAATGAAATGTACAAAGGATACCCTAATCCTAACGGGAAGTTTTCAATTGCGATTCCTTTGTCCCAATGAAGATTCAAACTAAATACCACTATCAACATTGATAAAAACGAATAGAGGAACACGAATAACGTAACATGTAAGAGAACCGAAACGACATCAGGCGTCTTAGGACTTTCTTTTATTTGACGTAGCAGGGGCTTTAACTTATTCATAGCAATACCTCCCGCCACTGTACTTTATTATGTTTCCTTTCCTCTCTATGAACTTTCCCCCAATAACCTAATTCACTTAGTTCACTATAAGAAGCATAGTGCAAATATTTACTAACAAAGGTAATATCCCGCTTGAAGGATTCGTTATCAGGATACAGAAGTATAAGTTTTATTTGCTGAAATATAGATAGTCCACCCTCTTTAATCCATTTCTCAATAGTTCTAACCTTACCTATAGGATTTACCCAATTCGTCATGCCATTAAAGATTATCTGTATTTCATCTTCCTCCCCTTCAATCAACACTATATGATCCGGCTTTAAAGGGAGCCTTAACTTTTCAACCACCTCATCGATAACTTCTAAATAAGCAGCCTTCTTATTTACCGCCCTATAGTTTTCAACTAGGCTTCTTATTGAATTTCTGTCTGTCATCGGTTCATTCAACAATACATTTCCTTCCCGCTCTACAAACAGAGACACAGCTTGGGCAGTAGATTCCTTTTCACCTTGAAAGATGTGGATTTTCTCGTCAATTAGTTCACTTTCAAAAGAATAAATCATAGTCTCTCTTATATTACGGTGACGTGTTGTGCCATTGACCTGTTTTGGATAGAACATAACTAACGACTTGCTGATCATTTCCTCTCCTTCTTTTTTGTAGGCTTCCCATTTGTCTACCAATTCGGTGCGAGACATGGTTCCTCTGTCACACTCGACACTCACCATAGGTTTCAAGAATTGCTCATCAAAAGTAGTCCTTCTAAAAAAATAAGGGTAAAGGAGCGGATTAGATGTGGGATTTATTTTTTTCTCTTCCTCCCATTCCTCTGTTTTTTCAAAGATCATCCAATCTGGTCTATAAGAAATTTTTTCATCATCATCGAAAATTGGATACCTTCTCCACTCGCAATGGAAGCTTTCAGGTTGTCTAGAAAGGTACAGACTTAACCAATCTTGCACTTCATAAAAATGTTCATGTTGCCCTCTGACTTTTAAATCATCTAGCGTGTAATGTTCTTTATAGTCATCAAGCTGCGGCACATATTCTTTCACTTTGAGTATGTCTTCAATCAAGATCCTTAGCCCATACAAAGACAGTGAATAAACTAAAACAGGAACACTTTTTATTCCAGCTCTTGAATTAACAGAAAGCACCTTTCGATCAGCTAAAGTCCGTAATCTGTTTCTCAACGAATTGATATGAAGATTGAATTTTCCGATTTGGTATAACTGATCGGCTGTTAGTGCCCTGTGCTGATAGAGTGACAAGAGAATAACATAATCAATCTCCTTGTTAGAATGAATCATACTTCGTACTCTTTCGGCGTCATAAGATCTATTTCTACTTGGGCTCTTACTTACCTGAACCCGTTCATCACCCAGTCGCATATAACTTCCTCCCTAATAAAAAAGACGCAACGAAGAATCCTCGAAACTATACGAGAACAAATCATTGCGTCTTCCGCCTATATTATTTAGCTATACGCTATACGTTAAACGATATAAATATATGATGTCAATAGACTCCTCGCTAAGCAATACGACGTACTACGAAATGCTACGAAAAATTTCGTCAAGAGTAGTAGACTACAATGAGTTCAACAAAGTTTGGATATTAAGAGCCAACGAAATGCTCTAAGCGGGGTTACATAGTTACCTCCGGTTTCCGCTAAATAAAATCTATTCAATACGAAATGATACCAACAAATGCGAAAAAGCACTCAAAACTCTTGTTAATTAAGAATTTTACATTATGAAAATTACAATTATGCAGGTTATGAAATTTAATATGAAATTAATTACAGCTTATGAATGGGCTAATACTTATAGTTAGTAAGCTGATTCATATAAGTAATTCATAGCTAGTATTCATTACTTACTTCATAAAGTAACAATTATATGTTTCATATTCTGTTTCATATTCTGTTTTAATTCTGCGAATTCAATTATTCATAGCTTGATTCACAAAAACCGCATTCTAATCATTAAGGATGCGGTATCCAACAACGATTGTTTAAAGACTAGTTCAAAAAGAAACACGTCGAAAGAATGCGAATGTTTTGGTATGTAAAGAATTATTAGTTTATATACAGAAAATTGCTTTGGTGTCCTATAGAAGTGTCTATTATAAGACACTTCTATATCATTAAATTTCATTTTAATAGACAGAAGTACTATTTTATAAAGGTTTTTTATAGTATCTACATACAGACACTATATAATTTTAAAAACGTGATTTTCAGATGAATCTCAATACATTTTTACTAAAAATAAACTAAAAACTAGAGTTTTCCTCTTTTAAATACATCAAATTACGAAAATATAAATAGATAATAAAACAAATAAATAAAATAACCTCTTATTATAGACACCATAAACAAACGTATATATATCAACGGTTAAAAAGCACTGACATTCCTCCTCACTTAAATAGTATCTTATTATACAGTCTTGATACAGACACTACATTAAGGTAATATATAGTAAACTATGAATATACAGGAGGTGACTAGATTGCATGAACCAGGATCAATATAGAAAGCATCAAAATGCAATATTCCCCATTGATTTAATAGAAATGTTTACGGATATTATCGAAAGTGATACCGTGAGCAGAAAAGTCTTCATCCACATAGGTCGTACACTTAAATCTCAGAAAGACTCAGTTGATAGAATTCATGGAGTTACAGTCAATGACATAGTGTCAAACGTACAAGTGGAGAGAAAAGAAAGAGTAACAAAAGGGAAATCTTTTATATATAAACCAGTTACCACAAATATAGATCGGAAAGCAGCAGAGAGAATTGTAGATAAACTCTTAGATATGTCACTACTCTACTATGAAGAGGTAAAACCTTATAAATTTCTCTTCATGACAAGTCGTGGCTGGCAAATTACAGAAGCGATAGTTAAAAGAAATAAATACAAAAAGGGAGTTGAAATAAGCAATGGCTAAAACATTCACAAAAAATACCCCTGCTATAAACATGACGGTAGTAGGATTTGGACAAGCTGGCTCTAGAATAGCTGACGAATTCGCTTCAATAAAAAACGAAAATGGAAACAGTGTATATAACTGCTTAGCTTTAAATAGTAATGATGGTGATTTAAAAGGTCTGAAATACATAACAGAATCAAATCGTGTATCACTAAACTTAGGTGGTCTAGGAAAAAACCCTCAAAAGGCTATCTCCATTTTAGAAGAAAATGAAGACGTGAAAAATCGATTGAAAGGTTTTATTCAAGAGCGTGTAAGACCTACAGATGATCTAGTGTTATTTTTCGCTGGACTTGGTGGCGGTACAGGTACTTCAACAATCGTTAAGGCTTTAGAAGAATTTTATGATTTTAACAATAAACCTTTAATAAAAAAAGAACTGGTTAAACTACAAAGTGAAATTGAACCTAAAGAATTTAAGGAAAACCTCAAAAAATACATGAAGATTGCAGTAAAAAAAGCTGAGGAAAAGTTTATTAAAGTTGGAGTAGTTGTTACTCTCCCCCTTCGAGCTGACGGTCCCGATGCGTTGAGACAAGTTAATGACTTTGCCCAACGGATTTGGAAAATCGGTCAAGATAAAACTAAAGGGATTGCATTTATTAAATTTGCGGATAATCAACACTTTTATGATGAGTTTAAAAAATTACCTGAAAACGAACGTGGAAATGTTGAGAATTATCGTGATTATGCTAACAAACGCTTTAGCGAAGTATTCCACGAATTAAATACAGCGACTACCGGTGGTGGAACTAGCGTAACCTTTGACTCTCAAGATTTCAGAAGAATTATTTTAGAAAACACTGGTTCATTAGTAATCAATAAATTAACTAAACCTATAACTAACATAAATAATGGTCATGATGTTAAAGAAATGTTGTTAGATTCAATGGAAGGAAGCTGTTTTCATCAACCTATAGAATTAACTAACGTACTCGAAAACGGTGATATGGTAGCAGCAAAAGTTCATCATATAGGTTTGTTAGCAGTATTAGATGAAAAAAAATCTTTAGGATCATCATTCATTGATGATGCCCGTGTTGAGATAACAGAAAAGAATACCTTTTCTTTGAGTGGAACTGTTTTCACTGGTTACTTAGAAGAAAAAAATGATCACTCTGCTACAGTGTATACATTCTATAAAACAGACGGTCTCCCTGCCCGTCTTGCTAAAGGATTAGTAAAAGAATACGAAGAATTTCAGGAGCGACAAAAAGCTGTTATTTACCAATCTGCTTCTATCGAATCAATTAATGATGAAGATGACGATGATGATTTCAATATTGACCTTGCTGAATTTGGACTTGAAGAAGTAGCTTCTACCAAAGAAAAAGATCAAAATGAAAACAAGAATAATTATGAAGTAGATATAGATAACCTTAATTTTGATGATTTGGATGATTAATAATATAAAACACCTTTAAACAAAGGGTTCATATGAGAACAATTAAATAAACACAGCACAGCATATAGAGGTGGAGTTATTAAAGACTCCACCTCTACTTATTTTTTAGCTAAAGGTCCAAAATTGTGCAATGACTTATTAGAGAACTTGCAAAACTAATCAATATCTGTATCTGTTTATCAGTGCGAGTTGAATTTTCATCATAGGTTATCAGTTGTTATTGAAATCATCACAATATTTTTTAAAGAGCGCCTCCCTTTCTTAAGTTTAAGAATTTCTGTTTTTTATTACTTTTACTGTGTGATACAAACTTATTCCAATACTTTATACACTACTTCTTTTTTAGGAGCCCCCTATACATTCCCAAACTCACTATTAACACAAAAACTTGGATATACCACAACTCAATCACCTCCAAAACGAGTTACGATTTTTTTCGTACACTTTCGAACGCTATACGAATTTTTTCTTTAATTTTCGTTCATCTAGTTACGTGAAAAGTAGAAGCACCACTCACTACTAAGTTATACGAAATTATACGAAGTTAAACTAAAATAAATTTCGTATCGACATTTAAACTATTTTCATTTTTATTTATCGCAGTATTTGCTATAATAACTAGTATATTCACATATTCCACCTTCGTTTCTTTTCGAATCGAATCGTATCTTATTATTTTAATTAGAAAAGCCACTTAGCAAGACTGAAAGGAGGTTCAAGAACATGTTATATGATGAAAATGATTTAGTCCCAAGATTAGAAGATGAACTAAAATACGATCCTCTTTATACACAAATAAAAGATCGACCAACATTAAAAAAAGAAATGTTTGAAAATAAATTTATCGCTGCACTCCAAGAAGACTTACATCGATGGTATAGTATCGCGGAAGCAGGAGCGATTTTAGACTCCAATAAACGAATAGCTGCTAGCACTTTAAAACATTACATAGATAACCTAGAAGACTATGTACTTCCAGATGAAGCTCCACAATCGAGATATATAAGACTAAACTATCTTTCTATAGTGAAGTTAAAGATGGTTTGGTTACTAAAAGATGAACTAAAAATGACAGGGTTACAATCGGCTGTAGGTATTATTGGAACACCTGTAAACAATAATATGTCAAATAGTTATGCACCATCCTTAGATCAAAATCAAGAGCTCCGCCAATATATGCAAATGACAAATATGCTAATGTCCATTTTTATGGAAAGGGGAGAGGATGGTAGGCCTAGGTTAAAGGAGGACATATCAAACCTTCTGCAAAGTAACCAAAAGCTTTTAGAATCTGGAGATTTCTTAAAAAAGGTAGAAGAGCAGTCTGAAACTATCGAGGAATTAAATAGACAGATTAACGAAGAAAAGAAAAATCGAGAAACCTATCAACAAGAATTAGAAGAGAAATATAAAGATAATTTATTAGTTAAAGATCAACTTATTAGTGAATTAGAGTCAAAATTAGAACAGCAAAACAAAACCATAAAGTCTGAAATTGATGAAACATTAGTAAAGAAACTTGAAGAAAATGATAATAAGTTTAATGATTTTGTAAATAAGAATAGAATTCAGTCTAGGGCAAAGCAAATGGCTGAAGAAGAATGGGATAAACAAGGAGCATTTTCTAAAATTTTTGGAAATAGGTCTGAGTTTGTTAAAAATAAGACCGAGGAATTCTTAATAAAACTCACTAAAGATTTTGATAATTAAATTACCATCCATTTTTTTGTGGAGAAATAATAGGAATAATTGCATATCAATTTAAAGACCAGATCACTTAGCGATTTGGTCTTTTATATTTGTTAATTTAATAATGTTTTTGCTCTCAAAAACATCGTACAATTCATCAGAGCTAAGCATAATAAAGCTTATAAATTGTTTTACTAATATCAGAACAAGTCAATGAATAGTGAAAAACGGTGCCAAACAGTGCGAAACACTGCGAATATTGCGACAGAGATGTAGTTGATATGTTCTTGAAGAACTTTCTCGAAGATGAAATAAATTGATAGTATACGAAACAATAAAAAGAATGAGAAGAAAATTGAGGTTAGAAGTTTTGGTGGAGTGACAGAAACTTGGCAAAATTTCAACGATTAGCTACAAAAGAAGATGACATCGCTGTTTTTCATAATCCTTCTTACTTTTTGTAGTATATTGTTTAACTTTAACCAATCTAGAACTTATATATTTTACATTCTCTTACCTTTGTTCTCTGTATGTTTTATTGTGCGCCTGGCATGTGAGAGGGTGTAATTCCCGAACTGTGAAGGCAGAAGTAGCAGTTAGCTTAACACAAGGTGTCCATGGCAACGTGAGATTTAAAGGAAGTAAGCGACAAATCTACAGTCTGAGGAACACGAACTTCATAAGAGGCTTGTACGGTTGGACGATTTTGCAACACAAAACGAAGTGCTTTTTTCTGAAGGTGGTTTCAATTATATGATGCAGATATATGTATAAATGCTAATTTAATAATGAACAAAGATGATTACATAAAAATGTACAGTTTTGTGATGTACATGCATACTTAGTTTGAGGTGGAGAGAATGCATGTACAGCTAGATTTAACGACAG
>NZ_JBLUOI010000091.1:0-16823 GCF_048059995.1 Metabacillus sp. YM-086
TTAAAAAATGAAAATGGAACAGTCTTATTCCAAAAAACGTTCTATACTAATAGTGCAGGGTATGTATATGGACATATTTTAACAAGTGATTTGCCATCAGATTTTTATCTTGATGTATATATAGAAGCTAAAGTTATAAAGCTTAATGGGGTTACTTCTGAAGTTATTCAATCTCCAACTTTTAGTATTGATTTATTAGAAAGTGAAGATTTATTGAAAATAATAAATGATATATCTACAGAGCTAGAAGAGGAATTTCCTAGTGAAAAAGTTTTAACAGAACAAGAAAAAATAGAACTGGTAGAAATAATTACAGATCAAGTTAATGTATTTGAAGCTGATGTGGAACAGGCAATACTTGAAGCAAAAGAAAGTGAAATAAAAGAAGTAGAATTAGAAGAAATTGAAAACTCAGTAGATTCCAGCATGATTCAAGCCGCTGTTACTTATGATACTAAGACTACCTATACTGTTGCTAAGATATACCAAACAAATTTAAGTAGTGCTAATTCTATCAAAAATTCATACAATAGTTTTGTGAAATCTCGTGGACTAATGTTTGCTAATTCATACAGACTAGGAATGTTTTACAATTTAGTTAAATCAAATGGAGCTTGGGATTTAAAACGAAAATTAGGAACAAAAAACACCTATAAATTTAAAGGTATCAATAAAACGGGAGAATACATCGGTAATCATCATTATGGTTATATGGGAAAAGCTATTGGTTTTAGTGATACAACTTTAAAAAGCGCTGCCGGAATGTATCAAATTAAATCAGGTACATCAAATTGGAAATTTATTTCTTCTTATTTCGATGATCCATCAGATCAAGCAGCTATTACTAGTGGTTACACAGACTATAATAAGGGAATACGTTTTAGAGTATTAATTGCATAAGTATATGATATGTGAAACTAATAATTATTAAGGAGTAAAAAATGAAATTTAGCAAAATATTGTTAGGAATAATTTTATCAATTATACTTTTGTTCGGCATCCTATTCCTTATCTTAGATTCATTTATTCGTGTTGAACTTGATGAACTCAATGGAACTGGTGAAATTCAGGAAACATATTTTTCTCCAAATAAAAAATATCAGGCTGATTTTTTTATAATTAATGAAGGAGGAGCAACAGAAGGATATCAAGAAAGGGTATCTATTACTTCCCTAGATGATAATCGAAAAGAATTTAATGATAAAACCATCTATTGGTTATATCCATCAAACGATAAGATATCAATAGTGTGGGAAAGTAATAATATAATAATAATAAATGGGAAAACAATAGATATTAAAGATCAGAATACTTATTATAATTGGAAAAAGGATAATAAATAAGAGTTATAAAGGAATGTATCAATTTTTTGATACATTCCTTTATTGTAAACAAGATTATGTTAACCCTACGTAATGAGAGTGTAAGCCTCAATAAACTTAACGCCAATTTAATTATAAAAGGAACATTATCAATAAAATGAACTGTTTGAAGTAGCAATACCATTGAAATCAAACTATATTTATATCTTTACCTCAACAATTATTTTACTTAATCGAAATATCTGTTCTAAAGTGTCCTGCACATCAATTTCTATTAAAATTCTTGTTGGTTCTATAATATTAACTTTTTTCACGATCTATATTGGTCAGGAATTTTAGATTATTACTATTACACTTTCTCTTGAAAAAGCATTATATAATTAGTAAATAAGTGTTTGTGCTAGTATTTATTAATTGATAAAATTTCCCCCTACTTTTACTCCTGCATGATCCTCTAAATTTCGGCGTCTTCTTAAATACCTCTCGGTAGTTAAAAGAGACTCGTGACCCAGCATATCTTGTATGCTTTTGAGGTCAATACCTTTATCAGCAAAATAAGCAGCTGTGTAATGCCTGCAGGTATGAGGAGTAATATTAAACCTTTTACTTCCTTTTTCATGGAGCATCTTTCTTCGCTTGATAAATGGAAATATATGGCTGGTCGTGAGTATTAATTTAGAGAATTCAGTACTTAGATAACTAGAATTGTAATGCCCGCCACTTGCTTTAGGAAAAAAGGCAGTTTCATCTACCTCGGATAACTCACTGTAAATTCCTCTTCTTTTTCGAAACTCACTAACAACCTCCAGAACATCATTAAAAATCTTAGCATTTCTCTCCTTGTTCCTCTTACCTGTCACACTTAAGAAATAACTATCACTTTTAGGATAATAAAAAAGGGAAGACCAATTAGCTGTTGCCAGTTCATCTATACGTAATCCAGTTGAAACCAATACATATAACAATGTGTAAGCAAAATAGTTTTCTTTTTTAAAGTATTCTAAGAGCTGCTGCACTTCATGATCATAAAAGTCACGATTAACAAGCTGTTCTTTATCGACACTTACCCTTTTTAACATAATCGTTACATCTTTTTTAATGGCACCTCGTTTAAAAAGGTATGTTAAAAATTGCTTAATAACAGTTGTTTTTCTTCTTAAAGTTGAAGGGGCAAGATTTTTTTCTTCTATTATATATTGGTATTTTTGAACATCTTCTTCATCAATATACCTGATCCCCCCAAATTGACTTGCAAACTCAATAAATTCTTTAACATCCCGAAAATATTCCCTCTTTGTATTATCTGATCTTTTTTTGCCAATTGTAGGTTCATCATGCAGGAAAAGGTAAAGTAACATTTCGTCCGGAACATGATCCCAGGATACACTTGAAAAACCATTGTCTATGAAAATCTTAAAAAATTGATTATTATTCCAAAATTCTGGAGAAGATAAATTTAAATCATATTTATTACCCTTTAATATAATCTCCATAATTTCCCTCCTGCCTCTCTTGGATAAAGTTGTAAATAGAACCTTGTCCAAGCTCCTACAAATCTTAAACTTCTCTATTTCTAATTTTACACTACTAAAATCTCAAAACCTAGAAAAATCCATGATTTTCATAGTTTTATATACAAATAATAAACAGTAAATATTTTTTATAATATTAATACTTGTATTACCTTAATTTTCTTGTTAATATGGTGTTGACTAATTAAGTTAGTCAACACCATATTACATATTTTAGTAGATGGTAAAATATGTAGGTGGAGATAAGTATAAGGTTTGATTTGGTAGAAAATGTATTTTATTCGGTTGGAGAACAATCAAAACATAATAATCAACAAAAAACAAATTCTGATCATAAAATTTATGATGTAACTTTTCAAGATTGTTCTAGAGACGAGATGATCCTTGTAACTTGGGAAAGGCTTATACGTAATAACGAAACTATTGATGTTAGTAAATATGATTGCATCTCAATTGGTCCAATTTTATTTATTGATTCCTCAAAGGAAAAACAGCTCACCAATATGAGTAACAAGATTTTACAGAAGCTTTTAAAAAATGATCTGAATATAAAACAATGAAATGTTAAAACAATTAAAAATATGGGACGATACATAGCAGGAGATATTTCCGTTTCTATGTACGAATTAAGGAAGGGTGTATAGAAGGATGTATACAATTGAATTTATTTCAAAAAGAGTACAAAAGGAGTTAACTAAACTCAGTTATAAGGATCAAGAAATTATTAAAAAAGCTATAAAGGTTCTTGAATCAGATCCCCGACCTTTTTCTCTACAATATTCTCCACTAAACATTGATAAAAGCATAAAGAGAGTTAAGTGTAAAAGAGCTAGATTATTTTATCTAATAGACGATAGCAGAAAATTGATCCAAATCGGGAAAATTCAAAATAGAGACTCACATTCTTATAATAACTATGCTATTAAAGATTGGTTTTCTGGAGTAGCGTAATAGGAGCATTTAAGGAGAAATATAATTATGTACATTACAGTTAATGAACTAGCCAGTATATTAAATAAAACTAAAAGACAAATACAATATATGATTTCCAATAGGATTGCTCAACCAATTAACCCTGATACCCACAGAAGAGATGGGGGTTATCGCTTTAGCTCGACAGAAGTTGAGAGATTAAAGGAAATATACAACAGGAACGATTTGTCATTAAAAGAGGCATCTAGAATAGTCGGAATAACTCCGCAATACTTGAATCAACTTGCATTGGTTAATAAAATTCAAAGCAGCATGGTGAGTGTCGGACATCGTTTAGAGCGTAGATTTACCAAAGAAGATTGTGAAAGTATTCTCGTTGAATTAAAACAGAAAAAACATTCAAAAAGAAATAATCAGTACGGAAAAAGACTTAGCAATTATAGCAACGGGGTTAGATTGTTTAAACATATAACACTGGACGATCAAAAGTATGTTATTGTCAATACAGATCCTTTATCTGTTCTTAATGAAAAAGGTGAAACAGTTTATATAAATAGTATTGATATTAATATTGAAAGATGGATAGATAAGCCATATGTTACAAAAAAGGGATTCGTAGAATTTCAAATTCCTATCCCTAAGTACGTAGAACATCCTGCTTACAATCTTTTCTATACATTAATAAAACAGATAGGACCCAAAAACATTCAATTTTTTGAGACTCCCTTAGGGGATTATTACATAAGAACTAGACAGTCGAAAATTCATCTTTGTGATGATCAGTTTGATTTACTACAAAAATTCATCTTAAAAGGAAGAATAGAGAAAACAGCAGATTTTATTTTCCTTTCTTCAGATTTTGATCAAGTACTATTAGATATACCTTATGATACACACAAAAAGGTAGCCACATTAGCTCATAAAAACCAACAAAGTGTAAACGACTTATTTCTTAATATAATAGAAGAGTATTTAGGTGATTTGGATGAAGAGTAGCAAAAATATGTTGAAACGATACAAAGCCGCTGCGAGGATAACACATCATCTGAAAAAAATTGATGATGTAAAATCTAGTTGTAATCCTGATGACATTTTAGACTTTATCATTAAAAATTTATCAGAAGATCAGCTGATAGAAATAAGTAATGATCTATTTACATTAGAAAGGCAAAAGCTAAATAGTAAAAACTACCTTTTAATAATAGCGTCCGGTATTATTAATTTAAACAATAGCGCTCAACAGAAAAATAAGTGAGTTTTTAAAATTCAGCAACTAGGAAGTTACAATTTATGAGAAACGATACATTAAAATTAATTGCTGTTTTATCAATGTTAACAGACCATATTGGTCTAATCTTTTTCCCTCAAATTGAGATTTTAAGAGTAGTAGGTAGAATTGCTTTTCCTTTATTCGCCTTTGGGATTGCTGTGGGATCTTACTACACAAAGAGTATCAAGAAATATGCAATTAGGCTGTTTGTATTTGCATTGATTTCAACGGTTCCACACTATCTTGTTATAAATAATATGCAATTTAATATCCTGTTTACGTTTTCGGTGTCTGTTATAGGCATTGCCTTTCTGAAAGAAAAGAAAAAGCTTTATGGATTATTATGGCTACTAGTAGTTCCAATAATTTTACCTTTAGAATACGGTCTATATGGGGTGTGGGTACCAGTTTTATTTTATCTTTTTAGACAAAAAAAAATAACCCAACTTTTACTTTTTGCGTTGGTAACCATCTTCTTTTGCTTATTTTATAGTACTTGGATTCAATTGTTTGCTATACCGTTCTCATTATTACTATATTGGAAGCCAAGGCATCAATTATCTTTACCTAAGTACTTCTTTTATTTATTCTACCCTCTTCACTTATTAATACTTGGTTTATTCTTATGGTTTTTCTGAGCTTTCAATGATGAGTATAGAATCTATGCGACAGTTAAAATATAAACATAATTTTTCAAGTAATCTCCTTGGATAGCGCTCCATATCATCATTATAAAGTCGTCTGACTACCTCATATTGTTCTTCTATATCGACGGCCAGTTGACGTATTGACAAAGAAGCTGCATTTTTCTCGTTGTATTCTTTTACTAAATTAGCTAAATTGGATCGTATTTGAACCATTATTGTAAGCACCATCCATCTACTATTTCTTGTCATGATAATATTACGTTGTGTAGTTAGTATTGTCGACTAACTATATTAGTCACCTTTTGGTTTTTGTTAAATAATTCCATTTAAGAGCTTGGAAGAAGTGTCTTGGGAGTGAATCCCTTTTAAGCAGGAAAATGCCCCATTTTTGCAAAGCCGACTTTTTATCTATTCATTTTCATTACTTATGGCTTATAAAAAGAGTAAAATATTGATATAGGTAACAAAACCAATTATTTAAAATAATTGGTATCTATTGTCCTCACATTTAGTTGAAGGGAGTAAATATATGAAAACTATTGCAATTGATATAGGCATAGTTTTTTTAATAATGATACTGAAGCAATAATGTACGTTATAAAAGATGGTGAAATTGAACCTTCAGAATATATATTTTCCATTCCTGTCATTACCTTTTCATGGTCAGCAGTTAGTGAAGATGATGTTAAGTTTGGCTTTTACAATGTCTTTGGAGATAAAGACAAGGAAAAGAGATTATTAAATGAAATGAAAAAAGCGATTAGAACAATAGAAGGAAGATAATTTCTTAGCGTTCTTTCCTGGAGTAAATAAAAAATAGCATTGGAGGATAAAAGTAGATGTTTAAAACTAATAGCAAGGAAGAGATTGTATATCATCATAAATCAGGAATTCTTAAGTTTAAATTCCCATACCTTAATACTAGCAAAGTGGCAGACGAGAAGACCAATGAAATTGCGATGGACTATTCTAATGTAGAAATACATATAACAAATAATGAATTAAACGATCAAAGTTTAGTGACAGTTTTTCTAATAGAAGCAGAAGGTAGTTATTCTGTAACAAACTTTGTAGAGCATATTGCTACTGATATAAGAAATACTTACATTAAGCCAATGTTTTTTAACTACCAAGATATTTCTAAGCAATTATCTAATAAGATAAAATGGATTCAAGTTGATTATTATCCTGAATTAGGTGCTTTAGAGGTAGAAATGAGTTGGGATGAAAAAAGACAACGATTTAATTCTCCTGCATGGAATAAATGTGATAATGCTGCTATTCTTGACTACATTAGTACAAAAAAAGAAAAGTATTGATGTAATGATTAGACACTTTATAAAATTCCAAAAATAATTAAATGTTCACATATGGCATTGCATATGGTCTTAATTCTGTTATCATATAAACTAATTAAATATACTAAAAGGCGGAACACGCAAATAGCTCTTGGAATATAGAGTCGTTTGCGTGTTTTCTTTTTTATAAAAGGGAGGAAATTTACTATGATAATTTTAGAAGAAGCAAAGGACTTATTTGTAAAATTAATGCAGAAAAATAGCAAAGAAAGAGAATGGGAAATGGGTTATGTTTTATTCCAGTGTTTAAATATGAGAGATCCAAGAACAGGGGACCATAGCTTACTTGTAGCATACTATTCATATAAAATGGGGCAGATATTAAACTTAAATAAGGAACAACTCTTCCTAGCTGGTTTGTTGCATGATATAGGAAAAATTGAAATGAGCGATGAAGTACTTAAAACAGATAAAAAACTTTCAAAAGTTGAGCGAAAACAACTAAAAAACCACGTGTTACAAGGTGTCTTTTTACTAAGTGAAATGGAATTCGATTCAAATATTATAGAGTTCTGTTCACAACATCACGAAAGAATTGACGGCAGCGGATACCCACTAGGTATTAAAAATGAAAAATTATCACTAATTGGGAGGATAGCAAATGTTACTGATGTCTACAGTGCCTTAACAGCCAAGAGAAAATATAATCATGATGATCCATACTCTACACTGGAATCACTTAAATTAATGGAATCCCAACAAGTTTTCGATCCAGGTGCACTCTCCGTTTTATCAATGGTAGTTCAGTCTGATAGCAAAATTAAGCAATTTGCATAAAAACGAGAGGAATAAATGTATGAAAGCAGTAAAATATAGTTTATTTCTTATTGTTTTTATGTTTCTATATGGATGTAGTAACAATACAAGCTTGTCCTCAACAATAGAAAGTCTCGAAACCTCGATTACTCCTATATCTCTTCCTGAAAATGTTCATGTTGAACGAGTCATTGACGGTGATACTATTGAATTTCGTACTGATGATGGCACACTACATGTCGGGCGCCTATTATGTATAAACGCACCTGAGTACACGAAAACTAGGCAACCTTATGGTAAAGAAGCTACTCTTTTCTTAAGAAACCTAATAGAAGATAAGGATATAGAAATTGAATATGACATCGATATTACAGATAAATATGATAGAAAATTAATACATGTTAAATTTAATGGTCTAAATGTACAGGAGCTTCTCCTTAAAGAAGGATTAGTAAGAGTTGCTTATCTTTATAACGATTATAAGTATATTGATAAGTACAGAGAGGCTGAACAGCTTGCTGCTAATAAACAAATAAATATTTGGTCCAAAGAAAAGTATGTGGACAGCAATAATGGATTTGATATAGAAGCTTATAACGGATATTAATATTTAACCTGAATTTATCAATTTATAGCCCTTTTCGGGGCTTTTTTTCGACCTTGACAGAATCCGAGAGTTAGAGAATACAGTAACATCTCTATAATTGGGAGGGACATTGTAATGTATTCATTTATTAAAAGAATGTATGAAACTAAACGTTCTGCTGGGACTTATGTATATAATGATGCAGCAATTGATACTCTTGTTTCAAAAGGCTATATAACAACAGAACAAGGGGCTGAAATTAAACAGTTTGAGCAAATTTAGCACCTACGGAGTAAGGTGTATTTTTATTATAAGCACAAGAATTATTAGAAGGAATTTTATATGGTTCCTTCTAATAATTCTTTAGACAAATATCCTAAATTACTTGCTTCAATTAAAAGTAGTTGATTTATTGTGATATTTTTTAAGTCAGATCTACTATAGAGGGAATTTAATTCTTCTTCCTCTGCTAGATAATTAACTCTACTTGACCCTTTGGAGATTAATAACATATTAAGTTCATAGGCTTTTTTATCATAAATGCTTTGCTCTTCTTCAAGCTCTTTAATTTTCTTAATGGTTGATTCCGACATCAAGTTTTGTGGAATTAAAACTTCAATATGAGCAGGGATTGATTCGAGTGTTAGTTGTTTTGATAAGTATGCACGATGGTTACCTCCGTTACCAACTGTAAATTTGCCATTTGGTAGAAGAATTAATTCAAAGTCTTGGAGGTGTATAGGTTTCCATCCTTGTACTTTAACATTTTCACTTAAGTACATTAGTTTACCTGAATTTAATATCTCTTTTTCTGAGAGTGAAAATCCAATAATGTTTCTTGGGTTTATATACCTTGAACCAAGATTTGCAATTCGATAAGGGGAGTAGCCCTCTACTACCTCATCAAACATTAACCATTTATCTTGTTCGTTATGCACGGTTAATTACCTCCTAGTAAGTCCTTGATGTAATTAATTCTATTTATTTTTTAAAAAACCTTTTTACATAACAGGGAATTTTAATGCAACAACACATTGAGAAGGTGTGTTATATAACTAAAGGGAAGTTTAATAGGAAAGAATAAACCTTGTTTTAAGGAGGGGAATATTGAACAAACCAAAGTTAATTGTCGTAAATGTAATTACTGGACTATTTGTTACGATATCTAGTGTTACCGGATATATCTTTAGTGGGATTGGAGAGGGTTCTACCAATGACTTCACAATCCTCATTTGGGTGTTTATTTGGGTAATCGGTTTACTTTTACAACTCAAACTAAAAACTAGAGTAATAGGAATAATTGTTACTCTCATTCCAGTTGTATACTTCCTTTACGTTTATATTTCCGCTGTAATGATGTAGATATTTTGTGAATGTACTTAAAAGAGAGCTTTAGTTTAAGAAGCAGAGTTAAGTCAGCATTAATTTGTTGGCTTTTTTGTTTCGCAATCGGGAATTTGATCTACTATAATTGAAGCGCCATTGCCATTAAAGAACAAGCAAGCATAACCTTGGCAAAGTAAAAGGGAGATTATGCTTGTTTGTTCGTTTTTTTGTTTAACAATTTTATTTACTTTTGCTAAAATCCCTTAAACACCGTCTTTTTATATCTATTCGGAGTTACTAGTAAGTAGTAAATATGATAATATATGTATAAATATATAAAATGGAGGGTGTACAATTGTCTCATAAGAATAGCCCTAAAAAATTTGCACTTAATATGAGCGCTGCTCAATTCACTAAATTTTATATCCTTCACCTTCTCCAGACAAAACCAAGCGGTATGATATCAGAACATTTTAAAGAGGAATTCAAGAAGATTGGTGGCCAATGGGTACCAGCTCCGTCTACCCTTCTTGACACCCTACATGATATGACAAATGATGGTTTATTAACCCGTAGAGACTCCTATAAATCTCTCGAAAAGAGGCGACAACGTGTATATTACTATACATTAACTGAACAAGGGAAAGAAGAGTTTGATATTCTTAAAAAGAAATACCTTATTTTGTTCCAAGAGCAAAAGGAAATTATCGAACGTATCTTAAAAACAGTTTTTAATTAAAAAAGGATTGGTCATAATATGAATGAGATACTGATGGTTCAAAAAAATATGATTGATGTGGCAAAAGAGCTATTCAAATCACATGTTTCTATAGTAGAGGATTGGGAAAACAAGTGGAAAATACTTTCTGATAATCCTTATGAAGATGGAATCGTTGATACAGCCTCATTTAGAGCCTACCTACTAATATTAGAGGAAATTACAAACGAGTACAACCTACCCATTAGTAATTTAAAATCGTGGATTCATAATTATAGAGATAGGATAGTATCTTTTGTAGAGCCATTTATAGAAAATGAATGGTCTTATAATAGAAGTAGAAAGAATGCAAGAGATATTAAGAGTGAAAACCAAGAACTTGTCACTAGTTTAGTAAATACAGAATTTGCTGAATCAGGAAGTGCACTTATTTTTCATAAATTACGAGAAACAATTAGTAAAAATGAATTTAAAGATATCCAGGTATATCCGACCGCTCAGATATCAGATGAAAGAAAAAAAATGAAAGCTATAGCCCAAGTTAGAAATGAGGCAAATAAAGGATTAAGACTAACATCATCTGAGATTGAACAATGGCAAAATTTAACCGATCATGCTATTTCGGTTATGGATGATTTAACCGCAGATATTTTTGATATTATTTCAATTATGTGGATGAAGAAAGCCCAATATAAAGATGAGATGATTCACTTTCATTGTGATGATGCTTTAAATCTAAGAAATATACAAGGTCGTAGTGGTGGAGAAGGGGAATACCAGACTGGTTACAGAAAAAAAGATCGCGATGATGTAATGAAAAGATTAGCAGCCTTATCTTCAATATGGATACGTATTGAAAAAGATGAATTAAGACTAGTAGATGAAGAGACAAAGAATATAGATAGGCTTGAGCAAGTTCAATTTAACCCTTTATTCCTAGTTGATAGTATTACAGTTGCTTATAGAGGAGACGAACCTGTTGGAATATATGAATGTAGTATTAGACCTGGAGAAATAATGAGTCATTTCCTTTTCGGCGCAAGAAAAGAGAGTGGATTCCTAGCTTTGAAAGCATTACAGTATAATCCAATAAGACAAAAATACCATAAACGACTAGCACGTTATCTAGCATGGCAATGGAGAATAAGGCAAAAAAAAGCAGATTACTTTCGTCCTTATAATTTAAGTGGGGACAAAGGAATTCTTAAAGTAATGGGGTTAGAGATTAATGAAAGGTATCCCCAACGAACAAAAGAAACTGTTGAGAATGTATTGGACACTTTATTAGAAGATAAGATTATTGACAATTGGGAGTATATTGGAGATTTTGATGGAATTTCATCAAAAAAATTCTGGTTGGAAGGTTGGCTTAATTCTCAGGTGCGTATTATTCCTACTACGGATTTATTAAGTCAGTACAAAAAAGAAAATATTGAAGAAAGGCAGACAATTAATACAATCAGTATGTTACAAAGCTTAATAGAAAAAGAAAAGAAAATAGTAAGTGAATACGAGAATAGTACTAATGATGATACGAATGCTCTTGCAAGTCTCTTTACAAAGGAGAGAAAAAAGAGGAATCTTTCTATTTCAGCAGCAGCTAGTCAAATAGGCGTTTCTCATAGTACCCTCTCCCGATTTGAGAGAGGACAAATAAAAAAGCCTACAAATGAAAATATAGAGAAAATAAAAAACTGGTTAGGAATAGAAGACTTGGATTAATCCAAGTCTTCTTTCTTGATTTGAAGTGGGCTTTATTATGAGGGTGTTGTAATTATTTTCCGAAAACATATATACTCACATATTGTTCAAAAAATCTATCCTAAATAAAAGTGGATTTTTTATTCCGCAAACAGGCCAGATTGAAGAAGATCAATTAGAATGAAATTGGTATTGTGAAGAGTTACACTTAAACTAAAGGAGCAGGTTAGTTGAATAAGAAATGGTAAAATTACAGTAACAAATTGAGGTGTAGATATGTTTTTAAATGACTATATGAATGAAAATTTTCCTAACTTAAATCTTAAACCACCCTTGTTTTATAACTGGGAAATCGGCATACGATTCGAGTTAGGGGAAGAGCGGGATAGAGAATATCATTACGGAAATAATCCTTATGTGCAGGGGGTTTATAAGAGGGCTGTTACGTTGTTTGAATCATTGCATTCACAAGACGAGGAAGTTTTTGTAGTAGTTGATGTGAATGATTTTGGAGATGGAAAAAGCTATAAGCAGAAAGGGAGGATTTTTGCTCCTTATATCTATGAAAAATCAGTCTTATATAAAATAAAGCATACAGAAATTCCTTATATTTTCCCAGAAGATGATGAAGACGGAAAATATAGAACACATAGGTTTACCCTTGAATGTAAAGTATCTGATATGAAATACACTCCATTGTTAAAAGCAGTATGCAATCAGGATTTAGAAATCAAACCAAGTATTTTTCATAGGATATATTTTTTAAATATCAAAAGGAAAACCATTTTTCATGTGTACGATGATAGAGGATGTGATGTGCTTGCTACCTCATCTGAATCAATACGAGACATTTATAATGCATACAATGATTGGATATTGGATTACGACAAAGACGAAATAGATAAAGTATTTAAATAAAAAATGTCCTTGTTGAACTAACGGGTGCTTTAGTCTAAAATCAATCTTCAGCAATCAAAAGCGCGATTCTTTAATAAGAAGGATCGATTTTTCTTTACCAAATATAGATGGGATAGTGGAAGTAAGAGTAGAAAGGAGAATCCTCCATCATGCATAGTCGATTAAAACTGAACCAACGACTCACAATCTCGTTATAGTAAAGAGATAGATTCACTCTTTGAGGGAGTAAGAAAATATGCTTATTGTCGGTTCTTTATCTTTATTTTTATATATTTTTTTTCAAATTTAATTTTTTAGAAAATTTCAAACAGCCAATTCCAATTGCTAATATAAATATTGATCGTATAAGAGTATATGGAGCGAAAAGTACTAAGCTAGCTAAACAAAAATAAAGAGCCCACAATGTAATAATCCAACCGCCAATTAATAGTAAGCTTCCGATTAAATCTTTCATACTTTAAATCTCCTTTTTATATCCTATAAGGAACTTGGTATTATATTTAGAAACCCTTTATGAATAAAGGGTTTCTAAAAAATTACATAGAAAAATTAAAATAGTCTTGAGGAGCACCAGGCATCAACATACCAAAATCCCAACTTGAATCGACCCACCAACGTTCGATAGTTACATAACTTGTTGAACCTGATGCAGGGAACATGTAAAATTCATGAGCAGGTGCTTTATCATGAGAGCCTGTTATTGATAATGATGATTTAGTTAATGTAGCATTGTAGTAATAGTTTATATTTGGATACATTGAACTAAACGGAATTCCAACATCATGATTAACTCTCCATTGCATTTTTGTTGTTGTAACAAGATCTTTTGTTAATTTTATTCCATCAGTACTAGCCTGTTTAGTCCATGCATAAGGTGCAACACATGCTGATGTATAGCATTTATGAGATTGACCTGTTTCGGGAAAATGTGTCATATATGGCATCCAAAAGCCAACATTGACGTTACTTTCTGTTCTAAATTTATTCGAATAAGGATCAAATCCACTACGATTATCACCAGCTAGCCAATAAGCAGAATATGGATCCATAACTGATTTTTGAGGTATGAAAGTTCTATATATAAATGCATATTCTTCACTTTTTGGTAAAGCTAAAGTAGATACATCATTATTTGAATCTTTAGTTACTTTTTCGCCGAAAAAATTAGTTGTTCCTTTTAATTCATCAGAATTTTTTATCGGTATATCAACAATTTTTGTCATTACACCACGACTTTGATACAATTCCCTTTTTTGTTCTTCAGTTAAATCTAGTTTATTTTCCTTTAATTCTAGATCTATTTGATTTTTCTTTGTTTCGTCTACTTCAACTTGAGCAAGAACTTCATATCTGTATCTTTGTCCTTCTTTAACATTCTTGTCAATAAATGTTAGACCATTAGTTTCTCCTATTTTCTTTTCATCTCTATAAATTTCGTAAAATCCATCATCATCAATAATATTACTCCATTTCAATTTAACAAAATTTGTTGTTGAAAGGGTTTCAAGGTATCCTTCATTTATTTGCTGTTCTAAAAGATCAATGTCATCTTCTTGATTTAATACCCTAGTTGATTGATTATCTTTTTCTTCTTTATTTGTTTTAACTTCTATTATATCATCTAATTTGTTTTTCTTAAAAATGCCAACTTTATAGTTTTGTCCTGAATCAATATCTTTATCTACAAATTTTTCATCTTTCCCTGAATAAATCAATCCTCCATTTTTATACACTTCATAGTGATCTGCTTCTTGATTGAATTCAAGAGTTAAAGAATCTTTTGAGTAATTAATTTCGACTGGATCTTCTGCTGCCATTACGATATTATTGCCATAAAGAGCTCCAGCTAAAGCAAGTGGTAACACTAAGTACTTAGAGTTTAGTATCTTTCTAGTGGAAATGAAATTATTAATTGACATAAACATCCTCCTTTTTGGGAATAACAAATACTACCCAATTATTACAAAAAATTTACTTTTTTTCTATAAAATTACAAAAAATGCATCTTTTTACATACTTTTCGTTACATTTGAACTACGTTAGTCTTGCCTTTTGCATTCAAAAGTACGGTTTATTTATCTCATTTTTTATATGTTGGAAATCATACATAATTTTTAAAGTGACAAGTAACTATTGAATCTTTAAATCGTGATCTTCAACAATTAAAAGCGCTGTTATTGAATAAGGATAGAAGCTTTTTTATTTTTAGGGTCAGTTTATAGAACAATGATGAAGTAAAATTCATAAAAAAGTAGTTGTAGAATTACCTTTAGTATTTTTGAATACATTTACAGGAAAGGAAGTTGAAATTGAAATTTATGGTAAAATGATTGTGTATTATAGCATTGAGAGGATGGTAATAGTGCTTAAGAAATTTTCAACAACATTATTATTAGTTTTATTACTATTAACTACTGCTTGTCAATCACAAAAAAATGTAATATATACTGCAGAAGGTGACAATTGGATAGCTAAGATAGATGTAATGCAAACAACTGATAAGGAAATACAGAGTTTAATACTTCAACATCAAGGGGAAGATCTTGAAAACATCGATGGAAGTAAAATAAAGTATCATATTGAAACCGATACAGGTTCTTCTAGTGGTACGGGTGTATTAACAAATGGAGGAGTTTTGGAAGTAGAAGTTGGCAACTGTAGTGGGTGTGCTTTTGTTCAAGAAGATGACGAGTTTATTTTAACTGTTGAAGGGGATGAGAAAATAGAAAGTTTAACTTTAAAAATTGATAAATAAACCAAAGAAACTAGATATTTATATTTTAGATAATACACTTAGTAAGTGAAATAGCGATCTTCAACAAACAAAGCGCCTTTGTTTAATAATTAGGAGGCGTTTTTGTTGTGGTATTGACCTAACAAGCGACAAAAAAACAAGAAAAGATGAAGTTACTTTCCTTGTTTTTCCTTCAATAACTCAAGAATTTGATGATTTAATTCAATTATGTATCCTTGATCATCTCTAGCCCGATTTAGCCTTATTAATACGAAAATAAACAATGCCATTATTAAAAGAATTAATATTAGTAGAACAATCATTAGCATTAAATATAACCTCCATCCAATACAATCTTAACATGAATAGAAAATTAATAATGAACTGTTCGCGTAAATATTGAAGAAGTAATCTTCAACAATAAAAGCGCTGTTCTTGTAAATGGATAGCTACTTTTTTTATTTATTATGCAAAAGAAATTTGTTGATTTAGCAATGAAAGGATTGAATATGTTGGATAATCATGAACAGTCATATCTTCTCTATCAAAAAGGTCTATTAGAATTCGAGAAAAATGAATTTCAAAATGCTCTAAATTGTTTTATTAAATCCAATCAGTTGTCTGAACACTCAAGAACATATGCAAGAATATATGAATGTTTATTGAAATTAGGAAAAGAGTTGGAGGCAAAGCCATATATTAAAACGGCATACACTCAAAATCCTAAACAAGACAAGGTAGCTATTCAATACGCTGAATCCCTTATATTGGAAGGGAAATCAGAATTAGCAATTGATATTCTTGAAAAGATCCTAAGACGAAATAAAACTTATAATCCAGCTAGAAAATTACTCGAACAGATAAGATATGAAATTACCTAACTATAGAGAATCCAGGTTACCTGAGATAGAAAAAGAAGATTGTTGATTTAAATGAGCTATATAACAAATTTGAAAATTTAAGGGTGCTGATTCATAATAAGCTGAAAATTCCTCAATGAAAGAAGGTGTAGCTGATTTGAT
>NZ_JBLUOI010000092.1:0-16312 GCF_048059995.1 Metabacillus sp. YM-086
TATTGATTATCAACGAACAAAATTAATTCTAAATCACTATTATCTAAACGGTCTTTTAGATAATTATCCGGGACTAGTTGGATACTATCAATTTTATATTGTCCATATTTATCACTAAGATACTCGTTCAACCTCTTCAATGTGACCTTAGAAGCTTTATGTAGCGTAATCAAATCTTCATGTGAGATAACTGGGGAATATTTTTTTAACATATCTTGATATTCTTCTGGATCTACTTGAGTAGTTATTGGATTAGCTTTTAAAATCTGATAGTACACCATAGCTTCGTTACACTTTCCTATTGCATTACTAATATTTTTAGTCTCTTCTTGAATATGCCTATTAATTATACTTTCAAAGTTCAAAATCGTATCTAAGTTTTGCTGTAAAAGGATTTCCTCTACAGGGAAATTTTCATAACTTGTCGCTAATTTAACAGAAGATGTAGGACTACTTTCAAACTTAAATCGGAGAAGTATTGCTTCTTCTCCAGAACGAATTCCTATTGTGTTTTTCCCCTTTTTATATATGCTAACTCTTTTTAATACATTTCTATTAGTTTTTAACTCCTCTACAAACAAACACTTGTTCTCGTTTGTGTATCGAGTTATAATATTAGTGCTATCTTTCATTAGTAGTTCCCTGAATGCATGCTCTATTCCTGTATTATTTGTGTTAAACTCGTTCGTTAATAAACGAAAACAGAATTCTCTTAAATTAAATAAAAAACTTTGACGTGAAGGTTCAATTTCGGTTACAAACTTAGGATAGTAACTTTTTACTTTGGCCCTAAGGTCTCTTATTTTGTCATAAACGTTAAGTGATTCTTTCGACTCAACAACTGCTCTTAAAAAATACTCATATTCATCTACAAAATAGTTATTAAAACATTCTTGTAATTTGTCTGATAAAAAATACTTTGCCAGGAAGCTTTTGGCTCCCAAGTTTTTTGGTTGAATTACTGCATTACCTTTAGTATAGAATAGATTTATTTTAATTTGTTTATCACTCTTGAGTAGTAAACAAAGATCCGGATGAAAGTCCGGTTTTTCAGTTTCAAATTTATTATGTACCCCTTTAATATCTGGGTATAATTTCATTATATATTCAACTGTTTCCTTCGTAGTATCAGGAAACTCTTGAATTGGTTTTCCAGTAAGAAGGTTTTTTAGTGCATTGAAGACATTTATTACATGTTCATCTCCAATTTTCCTAGATTGATTCATAATTTCACCCCACATATACAACATTTTACCCCAAAATATCTTAATGTTACATAATAATCTGTATACTGGCCTTTTCTAATTCTTCATGTTAAAATAAACAATAGTGAATGGAGGTACTTTTATGAAAATTGAAGAACGAGGTAGAGCAAAATACCGTCCGTTAAAAGATTACGATGTTAAACAAGTTAAAAATTTATTAATAGAGAAAATTAAACAAGAACAAGAGAATGCTCAAGAATTAGCTGGAGAAGACAATCTAGAATTAATAAATAGAAACCCTGCAAAACTTAACCTGGTAAGCCTATTTTCAGGTTGTGGCGGCCTAGATTTAGGTGTAGAACTTGCTGGATTGGATGCTGTAAAAGGAAAAGAAGAAACAAATGATTTGTTAAAATCCCATGACAATTTTTTTGATCACAGAAATGAAAGTATATTTCATACTATTTTTTCTGTAGACATGTTTAAGGAAGCAAATCAAACATATCGCCAGAATTTCCCTGCCACTGTAATTCAAAATGAAAAAGATATTAGAAGAATTAGGAATTTCCCGGGCTGTGATATTGTTTTAGGAGGGTTTCCTTGTCCTGGATTTAGTGAAGCTGGACCAAGATTAATTGATGATGAAAGAAACTTCTTATATATTCACTTCATACGCTGCTTAATTCAGACAAAACCATCATTTTTTATTGCGGAGAATGTAAAAGGTATGCTGACGTTAGGAAAAGGAGAAGTTATTAAACAAATTATCCAAGATTTTGAATCTGCAGGCTATAACGTCAAGTTTAAACTTGTAAACGCACGAGATTACGGTGTGCCACAAAACAGAGAACGAGTATTTATTGTCGGAGTAAGGGAAGATATTAATTTTGAATATAATTTTCCAGATCCTACCCATGGTTTGAATGAAAGTCAGATACCATATGTTACTTTAGCAGATGCAATTAGTGACTTAGAGCAAAATCCGGGTGAATGGTTTGAAGGAAGTTTTTCGCCTATGTATCTTTCTCGTAATAGAAAGAAAGATTGGGTCGAACAAAGCTTTACTATACAAGCATCAGGAAGACAAGCCCCTCTTCATCCAAGTGGTGAGCCAATGATTAAAATTGGACCTGATAACTGGGAATTACCTGGTGATATAAAATCACATAGACGACTCTCAGTAAAAGAAATTGCAAGAATACAAACATTTCCTGATTGGTTTAAATTTTCGGATGGCAATAACAATACAATAAGTCAGAATGGTCGATTAAATAAAGTATACAAACAGATTGGAAATGCTGTCCCTGTTGAGCTAGCTCGAGCTATCACTCAACCAATTGCTGATTGGTGTATAAATAATATGGAGACTATTATTAATAAACGAAATAATATTCAGCAATTAGAACTATTTGATTCGTTTAAATAGAAAACAACCTTATCTTTTTACTCAAATATATTAATTAACAATAAAGAGCTCGGAACATTTATAGAGTTGTTTTATCCAACTTTATAAAGTACCGAGCATTATTATAGGCAAAAAATATTTTCAGATAGATGATTAATCTTCGTTTATTTAAAACTTTAATGTGTTGTAATTCATTCATAAACCTTACATATATTTAATTAATTTTTTATCCGATTATATTTGATCTAGCTTATCCGATATATTATAAACTAATCTTCCACTACTTATTATTTCATTAAATACTTATCCCAACAAAAGTAATATTACTTTCCTATAATAATGAATTTCTAAACTTTTTAATCTCTATTACAAAAATAAAAACTATATTACGTAGAGGGTAATCATTAATTAAAAGCAAAGTTTGTATTTGAAGGTTAGTGTATTCTTAAAAATTACAAATTGGTTAAAAAGACTAAACATACAGTTTCAAGCATCTGGATAGTTTAAAAACAATCCTAAAGAGTTTATAATTGAATGTAATCCATTTTTAAGATGAACATTTTCACAACTTATTATTAAATAAGAGATACCGGTGGTCGGGGTCGAACAAATTTTCAGCCTTACTCAACACCCTTCCTTTTTATACTATCCAAAGTAACCCCATCAATATTCTTCCATTCAATCCAACCATTCCCATTCCTACCTAAAACAATAGAAGCTGCTTGACTTGGTGAAGAAAATAGATGGTCTCTTCTAAAGGTGTATATTCCATTTACAATTGTAACGATGTTTTCGTTTAGTAGATTCTCTCTTATAGTTATCAAGTAATTATGTATGCTGTTTGATGTTTCTTTGGACATTTGAGAGCCTTCAATAACAACAAATCCTTCTTCATTATACTCTCCTTTTGCTTCTACACCTTTACCCTTACAGAAAAAGATATGATCTTTTTGTATGATTGGGTTATCTGTTTCTTTTGTTTTCCTTAATTCTTCAAATAGTGGGTACCCAAGGGTGGAAAGTAGTAATTTTATTGTTTCCAGGATATCGTTTAAATCATACTGTCTCCATTCGGGCACAAAGGAGTTGGCAGGTACTGTTTGATCAAGTTTATACCGATTTCTATTTAAAGCAATTTCATAAGAAGTACGTTCTAAAAACTTCACATCTGATTTTGTAAACTGATTTTGCTTATTGTTTGTAACTATGACAATGGCTACATCCCAGAAGTCTTTATCACGATTATGTTGTTTTAGTCGTTCAAAGCAGTTTTCTGCTTCCCCTATATAAACCTTAGGATTTGCATCATCCTCGTCTTGTCCAAACAAAAGGTAAACTCCAACATTTTTCACTTCAGGTCTTTGGCCCGCTTCGTCAATTTTATTTCGTGGGATTAAAATTGCTTGAACAGTTCTATTAGTGATTTCCGCAATTTTAATTCCTCTTGGTGATCCAAAAGGTAAAAATATCTGTATTGTTCTCCCTGACAAATTTAACAGTTCCCTTCATTTATAAATATGATTATTTATTTTGTCTTTCTCTCAAAATGATAATGCAGCCTATACTCACAGATCTCTTTGGTCCAATCAAATATCACTTCTTCTTCTTCTTTATCAACTTGCAAAGCAAAAGAAAACTCGTTATCCTCAAATATCACTATCCCCTTCGAACTCCCACTCCATTTAGACATTGGCATCTTTGATATCAATCGACTTATCTTCAGTTCATTGTAATCCCACAAAGCCTTAGTCTCTTTATCATAAAAATCAATTTGTTTTCTATAGTTGGTTTCGGTCAAATAAGAATGAAAGAAAGGCCCAACCTCTTCTGGTGTAACGGCTTTGTACCAATCCGAAGGACCTCTTTCTAACATGGCTAGCAACAAAACCATTTTATAGCTTTTAGCCATACCCGTTTTTTCAACTTCAACAAGCCAATCTTCATATTTTTGGAAAACTAACTTTTCTTGTTCTGTTAGCTCCTCAGCCGAATTTAAAAATCCAATGTAAGATTTAAACTCTTGTCGATATTGAATTGATTCTGATTGACCTTTTAAATGAAGCTCAAGATATGTAGGTCTTCTTCCTAATTCCTGCTTTAAATCACGATAGCTTTGTAAAAGCTTTTCTTTTCTAGGCTGTTTTTTCTTGGTCATTTCTTTTAGTAGATTAATGACATTTAATTCTAAGTTAATACCACAACTTTGTGGCACGGTTGGAATAGTGGTTATTTCCTTCCCTTTTCTTTCACTTGTATCAAACAAACTCAATTTAATATCAGCATTTCGATAGTTTCCAATTAAATCAATGATGACACAGTGATCTTTGTTGTCGTGTAATCGAAGACCTCGACCAACTTGCTGAGTAAAAACCGTTAGAGATTCTGTTGGTCTGACAAAAAGAAGTGTATCAACTGCTGGGATGTCGACACCTTCATTAAATAAATCAACGGTGAAGATGGCATCAAGTTCTCCTTGTTCTAGCTGCTTTATTGCTTCGTCTCTACGAATGTCTTTTTGCTTCGAATGTAAACTAATGGTGTTATAGTTATTTTGATTAAAGTATTGTGATAAAAATCTTGCATGTTTTATTGAAGAACAAAAAACAAGCGTTTTAGTTTTTTTATGCTTTTCCCAAGCATCAAGAATATTTTGAGCCATTTCGTCCCTGAGTTGAGCTTGTAAGAGTTCTTCTTCATTATAGCGATTGCCTAACCATGTTATCTGACTATAATCCGTTTCATCATAAACTCCATAATATTGGAATGGAGCTAACCAGTCTCGTTGAATCGCTTCTAAGAAATCAATCCGATAAGCAACATTTCCATCACAAATGGAATACACATCTTTGTTATCATTTCGATTTGGTGTTGCGGTAATTCCTAATAAAAAGGAAGGCTGAAAATAATCAAGCACGCGTTGATAGGATGCTGCTGCAGCATGATGAAATTCGTCGATGACAATAAGATCGAAGTCATCTGGTTTAAATACCTCAAGATGCTGCTTCATGCTTAACGTAAAAATAGATGCAAAAACATGATCAACATTTGCTTCTTTTTTGTTTCCATTATAAATTCCAAATGTACTTTTTTTGATTATTGTTGAGAAAGACTTTTGTGCCTGAGTGAGAATCTCTTCTCGATGTGCAATAAATAAAACACGTTTAAACTGTTTCCCAAAGAAACCAGCTAAATATGTTTTACCTAATCCTGTTGCCATTACTACTAGAGCTGATTTGTATCCCTCTTCATATGTTTTTTCTAATTCTTCCAAAGCTTCAATCTGTGCAAAACGTGGCTGGATTTCGCCATACTCAGATGACTCCTCTGCTAAATGCATATCTTTTTCTTTACTAGGAAGCATTAGTTCAATTTCCTCTAACTCTGACCATTTTTTCGCAAGATTCGGATGCTTCTCATGGTACTTTTCGTATTTTTCCTGGTAGCTTTTTATCGTTTCTACATTCACTGGTATCGTTTGCTCATGGTACATTAGCTTCGTAAATTGATCCATTGCTTCCTTAAAGACATCTGGATCTTTGTCAATAGAAACATTCCACTCTATTCCACTTGTTAGGGCAGATCTTGATAGATTAGACGACCCAATAACAAGATGACCTTCCTCATTAAGGTGAAAAAGATAGGCCTTTGGGTGAAAAGAAACTCCATTACTGTTCCAGAGTCTAACTTCAATTGTAGAATGAATTTCCACCAGTGCCTTTAGTGCTTCCGGCTGTGTAATATATAAATAATCTCCAGTACATAATTTGATATCAACGCCTCTTTCAGCAGCACGTTTAAGTGGTTCACGAAGTAGCTCGACCCCTGATTTCATAACAAAAGAAGTTAAAATACAAATGGTTGAAGCATGTTCTATTTTTTCAAGCAGATGTGAAATAAGCTGATCTGTTATTAACTCAACTTTACTCATCTTCAACCTCTATCAAATAAATTTTCTCTTTAAAACCACCACGTTCTTCTGCTTTCTTAGCCCTAATTTGCTCAACTTCTCCGATTGATGAGCCATGATATTCCACTAAAGCATGAACGACTTCTAAAAGATCTGCTAATTCTTCAAGAGAGCTGGCCTTGTCGTTTGCATCCACAAACTCCTGTAATTCTTCAAACCCTTTTTCCTGTAGCTTTTTTATGTATTCTTCATGAGATAATATAGAAGTTTTATAAGCTTTCCCGGTTTTCTCAATAATTTCTGGAATTCTGTCTCTAACAAGCTTGTTATATACTGGCATATTGCTTTTCTCCCTTTTAGTAAATTCTTTTATCTGGAATAACTCCCCGTACTCCACCACGAGGCTCTTCCATATCCCCTTTAAATCTTGGAATGAGATGAACATGGACATGAAAAATGGTTTGTCCTGCTACTTCTCCATTATTGATTCCGATGTTGTATCCGTCTGGCTTGTGTTCTCTATCTAATAAAGCTTTTCCTTCAAATAATAAGGAATCAATTGCTTGTCTTTCTTCTATGGTTAAATCAAAATATTGCTCCACATGTCGTTTAGGAATGAGTAGTAAGTGTCCTTTGTTTACTGGGTATATATCGTAAAATGCAATGGATAAGTCATTTTGTAATACGGGCTCTATATTTGAACAAAATGGACAGTTCACAATTATCCCCCTTTATCTATTCATTTTAGTTCCTTTTGCAATAACTTAATTTTACCTCATTCGACAATAATTGTTAATTTTACATAATAATACGTATTAAATTAATAGTTTATAAAGCTAGATGTATTGCGGAAACATAGGCTAAACTAATTATTTTTGGTTTATTATTTTAAAAACTATAAAATAAAATGACCTCTGTTCAAAACAGAGATCATCTAATTAAAACTTAAGGGCATCAATATAGTCTGTTCCATCCCTCTTATGTGCTTCTACTGAATAAAGAGTTGTTACTTTTCACTTTATTTTTCAATCACATCAATTAACTCACTCTGAATAATATACCTATGTGGGGCTTTCCCTATAAATTCAAATGGGTAGCAGGTTGAAATGGTGAGGAGAGGCTGTTCTTTTCTAACAATGACGGTTCGATCTTCTTTGTTTGTGATAAAGATTTTTCTAATTTGGTAAACGTAAGTACTGCCTTCAAAGTCAATGGATAATGCATCCCCAATTTTGAGTTCACCCATTTCTTCAAATACAGTATCTCGGTGCCCCGATAAAAGGACATGTCCATTTTCATTAGGGAGGACTGTCCATTTGCTTTTATGCATTCCTACACCTGACTTTAAGGTTTCACTATCCGTTCCTAGGAAGATTGGATACTTATTATTAATGGTTGGTATATGTAATTCCCCTATCTCTTCACCCATTTGTACGTGAGGCTTCCCATTACTTTCATTACTATTTTTTATTTGAATTCCTTCATGATATGTATCCTCGTATCCTAGGTATTGATTTAATTCTTCATCGCTCATTTGTTGAATTGCTTGTCTTTGCTGCCACCAATCAACTCCAAAGTAGACAAATTGAGCGAACCCTAGAAATATCATTACTAAACCAATTTTTCGTTGCATGTCATCACCTTCAGTCAAGTAAAGGTAGGCGTAAAGCCTACCCTTCAATCATTGCATTAGTTATTTGTTAGTCGACCTGTTTTTTTCGTAAAAGAAACAATGCACCAATAGCGGCAGTCATGATACCTAGTGCCATCATGATTGGATTATTTGTTGCTGTTTCAGGTAATGTTCCTCCACCTTGCATTCCTTCGCCAATTTGAGTTTCACCTTCATTTGTTTCAGTTCCGCCCTCATTAGCTTGTAGATCTGCTACGTATTCGTCGTAATCAGCTTGTGATACTTCACATGGTAAACCATCATTGTCTCTGTCAAGATCGTGTGGGTCATTTGTTGCACTATATCCGTTACTGTGCCAAAAATCCATTAAGCCTTGAGGGTCGTTAGTGAAATCTGCACAGTTCATATCCAAAGTGCATGTGTAACTTGGAATCCACTAAAAATAATACCGAAAGATAGAACAGTAAGTGTGATAAGCTTTTTAAGCAATTTTTCTTCCTCCTACATTTAAAATATATGTATTGTCTATAGACAACCAAAAATAGCTTTTGTAAAAATCTGTATTATATGCACTGTTATTTCACAGAATTTAAAGGCATCAATAAAATTCACTCTTCCTTTTTCTTGTTAAACACAAGCACTAGTCAATCTAAGTAGGTTCTTTTACATCTCTATCAATTACTTTCCCATTTTTAGAATTGACCTCCTCCTAATTTGTTTACTAGGAATGTTTATGAAGCCTTTTAGTGTAAACATAAGTTTTGCGTAACATTTAAATATGACAAAAAACGTCTCAACCCAGTAATACCAAAGGTTTGAGACGTTTTTGATTAATTTAGAAGGCTTAATTCAATTTACTTGCTTTTATTATCCTTTAATACATCGGTTGGAAGTTCAAATTTCTCATACGTTATCAATGTTGCTTCACCAGTCAATCCATATTCCTGAGCTGGTAGAAACCCCCACAAACGATTATTTAAATTACTAGTTACCTTAATTTCCAATGTGTTTTTCCCTTTCACAATTAGTTTAGAAATATCTATACCTGGATTCGTTATATCAATAGCACCTGCTTTATCTCCATTTACATATAGAGAAGCAGTACCTCCGTTTAGCGAACCAAGCTTTAAATAAACACCATTATGTTTATTCCAGTTAGTTGGTATTGTGAAAGAAGTAGTATATGACCCAATCCCGGATACCGATTTCCCTACTTTTTCAATTTCTTTCCAAGGTATTAGTTTTGTTAATCCAACATTAATCAATGGTTTATTTGTTTCAAAATATTCTTCGACAGTAATGTAACCTAAGCCACGGTCTTCTTTACGGGTTACCCTATCTCCCGGTTGCCAGTCTTCCACCACTAGATTCCAGTTAGTTAGAGAAATATTCTCTGGAACCTTCAATTGTTTTTCAAACTTTTTACCATTACTTAAATGTGCATAATAATTTCCACTTTTAGTTACCATTAAATTTACTTTACCATCGACGATTGTGACTTCATCAACATTACTATCTGTTACAAACCCTTCATCTTGAACATTTGGATCTAATGCAAACACAGCAGTTTCTCCAGGAGCTAATGTAATATCAACAACTGTTTTTCCTTCTTCAATTTTATATTTACCAATTTCCTTAACATCACCAGTCCATGTATCAATTAAGTATGGTTTATAAACACCATCTATAGAAATTTGTGTGGAGTAAGCCTCTTTATCAGAATACATGTAATTGTATACGTAGAGGTACTTTGCATCGTCACTTTCTCGCATGAACGACAATAACTTTTTATTAGCATCCGCATATTCTGCACGTGGGTTCACACCTAAATCTCGCAACGCGGCTTTTGCTGCTTCACCGCTGTTAACTACAGCAACATTATTCAATTCTTTTAAGTTTGCCATTACCTCTACTAATTTCTCATCTTTTCCATCTTTAAAAGGTGTCCGTAACCCTGCACCGTTATGTGTCACAGTATGTTCTGGACGTGTTAATTCCTGAATTTCACCATCAACAATTACTACTGGAAGGCCTTCTTTTGCCCATTCATATATTACTTCTGCACTTTCATATTGGAGTTCTTCCTGATATAGAATGAGTGCCTGATATCCTGGTCCATCCGGCTGAACAACCCCATTTTTATAATCTATATTCTTATCAGTTAAAATACCAGGTGAAAAATAATTATAAGTATATCCAGTATTTTGTAAGGTCATATCTTGCCAGTACATTCCTTTATTATTGCGGAAAAAATTATTCGTATAATCTCTAGTTCTTTGCGCCCATGAAGCGTTTGCAAAATAATCTGTTCGAAGGATGCCGATGTCCACTCTTGGGCTACCCTGCTGTAGAATTTTTTGTAAGCGTGCTATATGTGTATTAATCTCCTTGTAATCACGTGATGCTGGTTGTCGGTTATTAAATCGTCCAGAGATGTACTTCCACATCCCTTCATAGCCGGGCCATTCAACTTGACCTGCAGGACCCGCTTGTGAGGAATAACCATGAAATACTGTTCTTGCAATGCCAGATGCAAACTGTGCATTAATAATTTGTAAAAAATGATTATAATCAAAGGTATAGTTTATATAGGATGCACCTGTTTCACTTGAAAACACCTTATTGTAAAGTTGTGCAGCTCCTGCCATTGTCCTGTAAGCTTCAATTTCACTTCCAAAAGTGAACGACTCCGTTTCAGCGTAATCTAGTGACTTTATAGGCTCCGATATTTCAAGATATTGTCCGTATGAGCTTTGTCCACGTAAGCTAATTCCTATATCGTTTAACCATTTTTTTAAAACATCTAGGAATTCTTCCATATAAAGTTCAGTGTATGTTTGTCCCAAATCATTTCTTATTTTTTTGCTTAACTCACTTTGCCCTTCAATATCGTACTGATAAGATATATCAGTTGCCGTGAAGCCCTTTCCTTCTTTAACAATGATTAATGGTAAGTATTTTGTTAAATCATAGCCACGTCTATTTTTAAACTCATCTAGAAAATCAGTAGTCCAAAACTGCTGAGTTGAACTTCGACCTGTTGTATGCTTTTCAATTGAGTCCATAAACATATTTACATTTCCATTTTTTTTAATCTCTTGAATTAATTCTTTTGTGAACACATTTTTATCCCAGTAATCGATTAGAGCATGAGCTCCTTCTTTTGAATAGTAATTAATGGTATATGCTGGTTCAACAGCTGGTTCATTAGTTTGACCTGTACCATAGCTCCAGAAGAAAAACATCTCATAATTACCGTCAGATGGTGCAGTCCATTCTATAGTCCATCCTTTATCCGTTTCAACAGCTAAGTTGGTGATGTCTGTTAAGGCTTCGTTATTCAATTTGCCAGCTTTATCGGTCAGCTTAGCTGTCGTCACTCGAACTAAATTAGCCTTTGTTACTCCATCTGGTAACTCTGGTTTAGGAATCGAGCCGGCAAATGATTCACCTGCTTTTAGTTCTAATGATTTAAAACCAAGTTCTTGTGATGCTGATTCATCATCTGGTGTTATTCCTATTAAATTAGCAGTGCCCCAATGTGTACCATTTGTAAAACTTACACCTAATCCTAAATCCGTGGCTTGCTTAATAATGAATTGGGAATCGTGTATCCATTCTTCAGAACCCCATGCATACCGATCTGGATCAAGTGAATCTTCATCAAGAGTCACAAACTCGACTCCACCGAATCCATTGTCTTTAATTTCTTGGAGTGACTCTAGCAAGGTTTCATCTGTATGAGACCCCTGCGCCAACCACCACCTAGTCTCTGGGCGGTATCTCATTTCTGGGTATTCGTATAAGGTACGCATTTTATCTAAGAATGGATTTGTTCTAGATTGTTCACTACTTTGTGCTAGACTAATAGGTATTGATGTAAATAGGAGAAAAATACACAGCGTTATAGTAACAACTTTTTTCATACAAAAACCCCTTCTTTTCAGTAATAATCTAGAGCATCTCATTATGTTTTTAATGTAATAAAAAGTAGAAATTGCTCTAGTAACAGCCAATTGCCCACTTTACTAAATATGCCATGCTTAATTTCACCCTTTCCCACCATTAAGCAATGCACATCCACTAATGATAAAAATAAACTCCCTATCCCCCCTGCCATCAATAAGTAATCGCTTTCCAAAAATTCCTTACTAATAATTCCCCCTCAAAAATACTAGTTAATATAACAACCATAGCATTTTTCTGAATATTCTAACATATAACATTCTTCAGGTATGGGTGTGGATCTTCGGTTCTTTGTGGAAATACATTTAAAATCCATTCTTATGGAAAAGGAAAGGTATGCTGCTTTACTCCAGCTCATACGAAAGACGGGATGTTAAATGAAAACGTCTCAAGGTTATTAGCAGAAAAAATGAATTGGACGATCTCTAAATAAATAACTGAATGGAGGACAAGTAAAATTCTCCCTCCACCCAAAATGCGTTCAAACTTGAGGTGGTACACAGAAATACAAATGTATCAGGAAATATTTTAAAAGATAATAATCTTTTTAGAATAAGAATTAATGAACCTAAAAGAAATAGAGGAGCTGCTAAATACTTGCAGCTCCTCTATTAATAGTCTGTTATATTGTAGCTTCTTTATGTAGTACCGATTTAATACTCCACTCCAATGGTGAATAGTTCCCATCTGGACGGTTTAAGTTGATTCTCTCAGTTAGTGGAGTAGTCCGATTACACATGAATCGAGGAACGCCTGAATGATTCTGTGAGGCAGCATGATATAAAAACGGGTGGCATAAAATCACATCTCCAGGGCTTCCGGTGGTTTCAATAACCTTAAGCTTGATACCGTCTTCATCAACATAAGGATTTTCCATAAATTTTTCGATCCGATCTTGTTCATTATTCGTTGTGTCATCCTTTTGATTAGAGGCAGTTAATTCGGAAAACCACGGGTGCTGCTTATTCAAAGCACGAATGCCCTCTTCAAGCTCAATTCCGTCAGGTTGCTCTGAAAGAAATTTTGCTATTACTTTATGTGAACCTTCTGCTACAAGTGTGCCCCCACCTTGTTTTCCTATTTCAGAGAATAAATTTAAGCAAAGTAGGCCTTGTTCAGGACTGTCAATATAATGGCGAAAATGAATACCATCCCAATGCCATCCAGTAGTCGGTACGCTCCATGGTTTGTTAGCACCTTGAGAAAAATTAACTGGCCACCATCCATAGCCAACCTTCTTATCACTCTCACCATATACTGTCCTGTCCGCCCATCGCCCCTCACCAACAAGATCCTCAATGGCATCTGCTAATCTTGTTGTATTACATTTCTGGAATTCATCATGCTCATAGGTTTCATTTAATTGGACCATTTCTTCAGTCCAAGTTGAACTATCATCCTTTAGAACTCCTCGTTTTTCAACATTCTCCCATACTATACTTTGAGCTTCTAACGCCACCTCTTTAGGAAATGCTTGTTCAACCTTTACCCAACCTAATTCGATAAACTGATTGACTTGCTCTTGAGTTAACACCTTATAATTCGTCAAAGTACTTCCTCCTTTAAATATGGACAAATCCAAAAGAATAAAGCTTATCTTTTCCTAACCATTATTTACCTCTTCCCACTATTGAGAGCCTTTAGTTTTAACAGTTTTCTCATGGATGAAGATAAAATAATAAGGTGGTTCATCCTTCCTCTCGAAAATAGATAACGCGGAGAAAGGGCTTTCATTTCTTGATGCTAACGATCATGCTGCTTGTTTCCTATTCTTATATTATAATAGATTTCACTTAGTTTGTCTGTTAGATAAAGTAAGTTTGTTATGTTTTTTTAAATTTTGGATTTTACTTGGTCAGACCCCCAGGTTATACAATTATCTCAAGAAGATGTAATACAAGCAGATCAATAATTAACTCACCTTTACTAATCTTCAACCTCAATCAGTAAATTCTTTCAATAAAAGGTGGGTATTTTCTTTGCCAATACACGCATACTAAATAACAAATAGCGAAAATATATGGTAAAAGATTGTCGAGTACTTCAATAATAAGAATTCAGGATTTCTATGGTTCCCCTCATAAATAACAGAACAGACCTGTCCCAAGTAACATAGACAGGCCTTCATAACTAGTTAAACCTAATATTTACCCTATAACCAATTTTCTTGAAAAATTCCTTTAACACTTTTCTGCACTTTTCTCTGCAGTATCTAGTAAACCTACAGAGATGGCATCTTGACGAATTTGCTCTTGTGCCTCAGCGGCCTTCTCAAACCCCTCATTCATTTTAATATCACCACGGAAAAACCCTCCATTGTCAACGGCTTGTATTTTATCTAATTGTAATGATGGGTCCTGAATGATCTTTGCATGAGGAAGAGTAATATCTATTTCTTTTGTTTCTTCATTAATAACCATGTCCTCAGCAGTAATCCCTTTCAAATCAACCCCAGCAATAACCGTTCCAGGTACAACTAATAGTAGTTCTCGCTTTGTTCCTGGCAGATCAATGGGGATTTCTTTCCCGAAAATCTTATTATCCTCTTCGTGTAGAACGGCTTTCATATGAGCTTCAGCTGTTGCCAATGTGGCTAGCTCTTGAACGTGTTCAACAAACGTGACAGATTCTTGTTTGAAGGTACTCCCCGTAGACAGCCAAATTCCTACTGAAGTTATGACTACTAAAACAAGGATGGCTAAAATTATCTTCAATATATTAGCAGGCTTTAAAATTCCTTTTGGTGGAGATAAAGATCTTGAGTTATAATCTACAGCAATAGTTCTGCACTTTGCTGTTGTACTTCATTTAATTCTCTTAACTGTCTTTCTAGCTGTGCAATTCTTTCGTCTTTTTCTTCGGTAATTTCTCTATTTGTAACCATTTTTATCCTTTCATTATTACCATTTCAGTGTTTATCAAATTAATTAACTGATCTATTATGTAGGAAATTTTTTAAACTAATAACACACTAAAGAATTATATACTAAAATTTTAAAATATTAATTACGACGAAGCACTAAGTCCTTTTAAATACAATTTAGCGATTTGCTCCTGTTCAATAATTCTCCACTTTACCTCTCTCTGCAAATCATTTCGTAGCTGCTCCACCCTTTCATCCACCTCATCATAAAAGTCAGATGAAAGGTCACCAATGATAAAGAGATAAGCAAGGGAAGCATCTGAATTTCTAATACATCTTTCCAAATCGTCAAGTGGCCTTTTCGTATTCACTTTCCCTTGATAATTTTTACATTGAACTGGGATGTCGTCATGTAGGATGAACCCATCAAGAGGGTCCAGTATTCTCATCGTTAAATCCCAGCCCTTTCCACTATCACCTTGTTTCTTTACTTCGAGTCCAGGTGTGGCATCAATTAAATCTGTTACAAACTGTTCAAAATAAGCACTTGGCCAATTCTTTGAAATTCTCTTATACGTCTGAGCGACTACCGACTCTTCTAAAGCAGTTCTCTCATAATCAATCGATCTAAGACTTTGATTTGCCTTATGAAAACTTTCATCTTCTTCCATCGATTTCTTCACTATTAAATCAAGCTCTTCCTTAGAATCCTCATCATATATCTCGTAATAATGCCCTCGCTTAGAAAGATGATGACGGAGAGATTGTGAAACAGCTTCTGATTTCACCTGAATAAAAGAATTCGTTAGAAGTTTACATTCAACATAATGATTGAAATCTTTCTCTTGTGGATCTGTCGAACCGTATTCCCCAACTATTTCAGCAATAAGAAATTGCCTTAGCGGTTGACCAAGCTGTATGATGAGACGATCTCCAGCCTTAAGTCTATTAATCAAAAACTGTGTATATCTCCATACCACTTTCTCCTTTGTAGACCTCTCTTTAGCCTCTTTACTCTTAATGATATGTAAATTGGACCCCGGCGAACTCCAACCAAACCTTGCGCGCCCTTCATTTAGTTCCTTAAGCATCCATTCTTCTTGCCCATCTCGTATTGATACATATTTAAAATACCGTGTCATTTTATTCACCTCTTAAAATAATTTTGATTTATAATCATCCTACCAATCTATATGCTTAAATTTACTAGTACAAAATTCTACAAAAAACTACAAAATCCTTTTTTTATTTGAATGAGGCATGGGGAAGGAACAGATACCACTCCCTGAAGTTGACAATGCCGGGTTGTGTATTTTTAAAATAAGGTGATTTA
>NZ_JBLUOI010000093.1:0-15977 GCF_048059995.1 Metabacillus sp. YM-086
TTGCCAAATTTAATTATCTATAGCTTAATCAAATGCGATCAAGTTTAAACCTTTAATTTATTTTCACAGAAAAAGACGCGAATGTTATTACACATTTGCGCTCTTATTGCTGAAGATTACGCTACACTATTTCCTTGTACCGTGCAATAGACATTTATAAATTTCACATAAAAATTCAGATTTTTGCCAACCTTATATTTAGGAGGTGCGCAATACTTATGAATAATAAATTAGATAAAACAATTGAATTATCAGCGTGGATCATAACGTCGATATTATTAATTAAATATGTTCCTAAAAACAGAATACGGGAAGCACATATATCCTTTTTGTTTAAACAAGTCATCACATGGCTTTTCGGTTTACTTGTAGTTGAAAAAGGTTTAATTTCTTATCCTAATCGTCTATTCTTTAAAAAAGCAATCAAATCTAGTTTTACATTTGAATACTTTGTTTATCCTGCGTTATGCTCATTATTCAATTTATATTATCCAGAAAAGAGTAGTAAAGTTGTAAAACTAATTTATTACTTTATCCACACATCAATAATTACATGTTTTGAAATATTTGCTGTCAAATACACTAACCTAATTAAATATAACAATTGGACATGGTATTGGAGCTTTATTACAATGTGGTTATCTTATTATGTGTCACGCATTTACCACAGATGGTTTTATAAAAGTAGATCTATTAACAGTAGAATTTTCTACAATATTTTTAAATAATCGAAGGAGTAGGCATAAATCCCGCAAATTCCCTACTCTTTTTTCGTTTCACAATATATGTCGATACCATAACAAAAACGCCTTATAATTTATTAAAAAAGCGCATTGATTGCTGAATATCACCTTGTTATGAACAGAATGGTTGTACTGTGCATTAATTGATTGAGTTTTGCCAATTTTTCTTTTTCAAAATAAGCACCCTTGAATAAGAATCCTACTTTACTTTTGCTACACCCAATGCATAGTGACTAAACAGAATGTTTTCAACAAGCTCTCCTTGAGACTCATCACAATCGACAATTACAATTAATTCAGAATGGAATCCTTTTAACAATCTTCGCCTCTTTTTTATAACTTTTTCCGTAAAAAGGCGGATAGCAAAACCTAGAATAAATCCCACAAATGCTCCTATTAACCCCCAATAGATTGGTCCCCATGCTAGCTTAAATCCTACACTAGCACCAATAACAGAAAATGCAGTTGCTAGTGCTGCTCCAACATCAATTAGAGATGTTCCATCAGAACGATGAATGTTGTCAAATATTTTATGATCTTCGGTCCGATTATCGAGAGGAACTACAAATATACTCTCCCTCCTAATCCCCTTTTTCTCTAAAGTAGCAACAGCCATCTCAATATTAACGGTATGTTCAAAAGTCGAAAATAGTTGCATGGTTTAGTCCACCTTTTTTCCTTTTAATACCCGGAAGGATTGAGACTGAAAATTCTCTTTAAAATATTTACGTTGTTCTTTATCGTATAATTTATTATTTTCAATAGTGTTCATATAGGAGTCAAAGACTGAAAACCCATATAGAGATGGGAAAAATAAAAGCCACTCTGGATTTACTGCCGACGTAGCCTTTTGTATTTTCCCTAAAAATAAAAGTGAAATTGCTTCAAGACCCTGAGAATAATAAAAAAAGACAACACACCAAATGATAACGAAAAATGCTGTCACAATTCTATGTATATAGAGCTGGCCTAAACCTGGTATGAATATGGACCATATAACAGCCATAATAGGATTTCTTTTATCCAAATAATTAATTTCGAGTGCACCTATACTAAAAGAATTGAACTTATGTTCTTCACGTTCTGCTAAGACAAACACTTTATTCATATCCACGGTTGTACGATAGCTATCCCATATTGCGAAAATATAAACTGGAATATAGATTAACAACCAACGTGTATCTAAAATTTCTTTTGCTTGTTCAATCTCGCCTTGAAAAGAATAAATCATTGCTAAATTTACATTCGCTTGTATATTAAATACAACTTCCCAAATAAATAAAACGAATCCCCTAAGATACTTTGATAAAAGAAGATGCCCAAATCCAGGAAAAGCTGCACTCCACCAACCTATGATATAAGGGTTTCTTAGATGAATTTGAGTTGTTCCTAGTATGCTAACGTGTGCTCTATACCTTCTTGCTGTGTTGTCGTTACTATAATTGTCCAAAATATTTCACCCTAAGAAACTTTATTTTCCATATCTTCCCTCATTAACCTTCTTTTATTCAGTATGATGCTAATTATTAAATGACCTACATCAATTATCATGAGTACACTCACTCTTTCACAAGGTGTGCTGTAATAGATAGCTTTATTGTTGCAAAATTGAGTGGGGAATTAATAGAGTTAAATGTAATAGAATTGAGTTAAATAAGTATTGATGAATCAACGTTTTTGGCTTGTGGTTGTAAATTTTAGATAATAGAGTTCAATGAAATAAATTAAGTCTGTGCAATTTTTGTGCAATTTGGAGTATGGGTCTAAGCTAAGCATTCTAGTTTTGTGCTTAAATGTATTTATTGTCTCTTTTCATTATCTGTTTACACATTAGTGTTCTCAGTAATCTCTACACTTTATCTTTTTTTAGTTTAGAAAATTTCAATCATATTATGAACAGCTAATACAGGATATCCCTACTTTTAAATAAATTGGCTGAAGGGTTAAAGTTTTTCCTTGGAAGAATGCTAACAACTGATTTAAATTTTTCATAAAAAACATTACTTTTCAAGGCATTTATATTCATGTAAAAAGCTTAATTCCACTCACTATGTAGCCAAAGGAATTAAAGCTTTTTTTGTTTGATCCAACAATTCCAATCCTCGCCAATCTAGAACATCTAAGCACTGAATGAATAAGGTAATTTAAGATAATGTTGTACAGTTCTATAACATGTTGTCTTTGCCACCATCAAACTGATTATCTGCATAGCCGTAAATAATTTTTGGAATTGAATACAAATACTGTGTTTAAATGTTAGATAAACCTCTTTTGGATAGTTCTTTCTCTATTAATAAAATAATGATCAAGACTTTATGATTTCGCTATTTTATATGAATCAATCAATTAGGTTACTTAAATTGTGGAGTATTATTTTCCTCCTACCTCTGTATAATAATTACTTCCTAGTAAATCAGTATGCTGTTGAATTGTATCAATGTCTCTATCTTCACTTCGACTCTTAATTCAACACATTATTAGAAGAAGTCGTAGATGATTCCGTAGTCACTTGATAATTCTCAGACTTCGTAACATGATTTATCCATTTTTTTGAAAGGGTCCGCTTAATCCCAAAGATTGCTCGTAATAATTCATGTGAATTAGCAAGAGCAAAAACAAGATAGATTGGAAGCTCCCACACGAATGCTCCAAGAAGTGCTAATGGAAGTCCAACTGCCCAAACACCCATGATGTCCAGGTATAGAACATATTTTGTATCTCCTCCAGCTCTTAATACGCCGATGTTGTTTACCATATTTAACATTTTTCCAGTTATTAAAAATGTGTAAACTATGAGAATATTCTTTGCTTCTATAGCTACTACATCGCTAACATTGTAGATTGAGATATAGAGTGGAGATGTAGCGAAGATACCAACTGCTGAAATAATTGAAAATCCAAAAGTAATCCATAAGTATTGCTTGGCGTATTTAACAGCTTTTTCTTCATCATTCTCTCCTATACTATTTCCTACCATGACAGTAGAAGCATCACTTAAGCCGATAAATAGAGCCATAAATACAAACAGTAATGGATCTATTAAAGTGACAGCAGCTAGCTGCTCCGTACCCATTTGCGCGTATACCCAAAAGTAAGTTGTCTCTCCGGCCGTCCATAGAGCATGATTTATAATAGAAGGAATAGTAATCATGAAATATCGCTTCACTAAAGGTCGATCTAGTACTTCTTTTACATGAATAGACTTAATAGATATCTGCAAGTATTGCTTAATCAAAACAAATAACATGAATGTTTGAACCGTTCTAGCAATAAGGGTTGCAATAGCAGCACCTTCAATTCCTAACTGAGCGAACCCAACATGTCCAAAGATAAGTAAATAATTTAAAACCGTATTTAAGCAAATTGCAATGATTGAGATATACAAAGGGCGTTTTACTTCACCCATTGATTTCAGAATTGTTGAAAACAACACCGTTAATGCAGTAACAAAATAACTTAACGAGATAATTCTCAAATATGTAACCCCTAGCTCAATTACAGCAATATCGTCTGTAAAAATGCGAATAAAGCTACTAGTAAAGATAAGAGTAACAAGTGAAAAGGCTAGAGAGAAAACGGACATAATTATACATGTAAGATAGAGGATCTTTCTTATTCCCTGTAAATCTTTCTTCCCCCAGTACTGAGCAGAGAAGATAGCTGCACCACTGCCAAATCCTTGTAGAACAAGAATTAATATCGTTATAATTTTATTTCCCACTCCAGTGGCAGCAATATTATCAACCCCAAGTTGTCCAATCATTAAAGAATCAACCATATTTAGCGAAGAAATGAGGAGAGTTTGAATTGCAATAGGAATCGCTAGTCCAGTCATATTCCTGTGAAAATGTTGTTTTGTATGAAAGCGACCAAACATGATACTCACCTCCTTCAAAAAAATTAGGGTCCTACCTTGTTCTGTGGAAACATGTGGTATAACATTTATCAATTTATAAAGATAAAAACTTTGGAAAGGCTTTATAAGTTGCAAAGTGGTAAATGTTGATGTGCATGTTCATAATAGGGAAGCATTTCTATTTATTGATCACTATATTTCTTTTTATTAATTCTCTTTCTATTAATTTTATAAAATATGAATCAAGTTTTAAAAATAACGACTTATAATAAGCATTTATAATAGTTTCGTTGCTGAGTCTATGCATAGGTAACACACCTCATCATCCTAAAGTTGTAAAATTGGCTAAAAACATATATTAACCTAAAAAACTATAATAGCTGTGTCATAATCTAGATCATCAATCTTCTACTATCGTTTCTAACTTCTCAAATATGTGAAACAATGAATGTTGCTGTCCCCTTTAATTCATATGTTTTCACTGTAAATGGCAAAATAAAGTGATCACCCATTTGAATTAGATATTTATCCTCTTCAATTATTATCTCTGCTTCTCCACTAATTACACTAACTTGCAAAAAATCAGCATTTAAGGTTTTCTTTACACTTCCGTTTAAACTCCAAAGTAACACTGTGAAATACTCCTCTTCTACTAACAGCTTAGATGTAAAACCTGAGTGTTTTTTCTCTTCTTGCTCATATGAAATTAATTTATGGGGCACATTTATTACTTCAATAGCCGATTCCAGATGCAATTCTCTCGCAATACCATCTGTATCAAGACGATTGTAATCATATACACGATATGTAATGTCCGAGCTTTGTTGTATTTCTAAAATGACAATCCCTTTTCCAATAGCATGTATCGTGCCACTTGGTACATAAATAAAATCCCCAGGCTTTACCTTGACACTTCTCAGAAGAGTATTCCAGTCAGCATTGGCTATTTTTTCTTTTAATTCATCTTTTGTCTTTGCATGATGTCCATAAATAATTTCAGCATCATCTTCGGCACTAAGTACATACCAGCATTCTGTTTTTCCAAAAGGTTGGTTTTCTTTATTTCTTGCATACGAATCATCAGGATGCACTTGTACCGATAAATCGTCATTTGCATCTAAAACTTTAACTAAAAGGGGAAACTCTTCATCATGATCTTTAGGTTTATTAAATAACTCCCAATGTTGTTCCCAAAGATCCGCAAGAGTTTTCCCTTTTAATATTCCATTTTTAACTTTACTTAGTCCATTAGGATGGGCTGAGATCACCCATGCTTCACCTGTCTTTTCGGAAGGAATATTGTAGTTGAAGTTGATATTTAGTTTGTTGCCACCCCAAATCCTTTCTTTAAATATGGGTTCAAAGAATAATGGTACTTTATTCATGTATTTTCTCCTCACCTAAAAAAATAATTTCCACTGTTTATTTTAAAAGAATAACAGGTTCTAAAATATCATCCGCAGACCGATAATAATTAAAATAACGCGTAATATAGAAATGATTACTTTTTCGTTTAATTTATTGTTAATAATTGCTCCTAATTTCCCACCAACCAATGCTCCTGGGATTAACATTAATACATAAACCCAATTAACATTGCCTAACGTAATATGCGTAATAGAACTTAATATAGCAGATAAAAAAACAATTAACATAGAAGTAGCAACTGCTATTTGCGGTGGAAACGAGAAAAGTAAAATCATTGATGGGACAAGTAAAGAGCCTCCTCCTATACCAAAAAGACCAGAGATAACCCCTACAACAAATGATATAGACAGAGCCCATATAAGATTGAATCCATAACTAAAAGTCTCCCCGTTTGGTGCTGTAACTGTTCGTATAATAGTTGATTGTTTAGAGTGTTTAAGTGGAATAATTTTCTTCTTTATCATTAACAGCACTGATACAAGAATCATAAAAACTCCAAAATAGAGGGAAAATTGATTAGTATATATAAACTTGTTTATCCATGCCCCAAATATCGCTCCAGGACCACTAGTTAAAAAAAATATCATTCCACTCTTTACATCTACTTGTTTATTTTTAAAATAGAAAAGAACAGAAGATAAACCTGTAAAGACAACCGATATCATAGATGTACCTACTGCTACTTGAGGGCTAATATGTGAAAAAGAGGATAAAGTACCGAGTCCTAATAATAACGGAACGATAATTATCCCACCACCGAGTCCTACAAGGCTTCCAACAGTCCCTGCCAATAAACCTCCAAATAATAATAGAAGGTAGTCCATTAATCGCTACCTCCTCCATAATTTCTGTTTTAATTTCTATTTTTTTAGGTTAAAAATAGCCCTTTATTACCTATCTATTAAGCTCTTGCTTCATGACCCAATCAAATAATCTCGGATTTTTATAAGCCGGTACCCATGAAGCATGATTATATTTATATTTAGCCGAGTACTCAGTATAAATTGGTTTTCCACCAGTATCTATAATTGCTTCTATTATATTTCGCGAGAATGTGACTGGTATTATATGATCATCTTGTGCATGAAAATTCCAGAGTGGTTTATTGACAAGTACTTGTGCATCTTTAGGATTTCCTCCACCAGCAATTGGAACCATTGCAGCAAACAAATTAGGATATTTAATATTCAAATTAAAAGTACCGAAACTCCCTTGAGATATACCTGTAACATATATCTTCTTATCATCAATGTTATAATCATTTTTTACCTTTTGTAATATTTCATAAGCCATTTGAAGATCATTAGAAAATTCAAAAACTCTACTTAAATCAATATTATTATTCATATCTCTAGTAATCCCAAAACCTCCCTCATGTAAATTCTGGGCCTGAGGGGCCAACACAAATACTTGAGCCTTGGACTGGTTTTCAGCTGTAGCCCAAAAAATTGCACCATCATTATTTACTAATTGCTTTAAATTGTCATCCCCTCGCTCCCCTCCTCCGTGCAAGAAGAGGACAAGAGGATATGATTTTCCTGGCTCATAACCTTCAGGAACAAATAAGCGGAATGGCATCGTCTTATATTTTAGTTCAAGGAACTTTGAAACAATTATCTTTCGTTTGTAAACATTATATTGCGAAATTCTGAAAACCTCCTTAGAGTATTCTCTTTCTATCTTTTAATCGATAAATAATATTCTCAGAACTTCTAGTTTGAATATAAGTGTATAGAGTAGAATTAACACATAATGACTACTTATTCATGCTTTTAAGTAGCTCAAGATTATCTAAAATTAAATCCTTTCTCTGTTTAGCGCAATCTAATGAGCGGAACGGATCTTCTGGGGTATTAAACGTATAATCTACTAATTTCTCAATTGTCGTTGTCGCCACGTGAATACGAGTATCACTAGATGCGTAGTAAATAAATACTTCATTTTGTTCATTCACAACCGCACCGTTACAGAAAACAACATTTGATACATCTCCAACTCTTTCATCATCGTAAGGTGCAATGAAGTGTCCACCTGGAGTTGCAATCACCTTTGATGGATCTTCCAAGCTCGTCGCAATTGTATAAAGAACATATCGCAATCCAGCGGCTGTGTTCCTTACTCCATGAGCAATATGAATCCATCCTTTGTCTGTCTTAATAGGGGCTGGTCCTTGACCATTTTTCACCTCATAGATTGTGTGATACCGCTTTTCATGCATTACAGTTTCTTCAGTAATTTGAGGATTTAATATATCATCACATAGAGCAAAAGCTATCCCACCGCCAGAGCCAGTTGAAATAAATCCATCTTGTGGGCGAGTATAAAATGCATATTTCCCATCTACAAATTCAGGATGCAAAACCACATTTCGTTGCTGCGGAGATGGAGTTTGAATATTCGGAAGACGTTCCCATTTCTTTAAATCCTTTGTTCTCACTAATCCTGCTTGTGCAATTGCACTTGAAGTATCAAACTCAGATGCTTCAGGATCTTTACTCTCAGAGCAATAGATACCGTAAATCCACCCATCCTCATGTTGAACTAGGCGCATATCATAAATATTGGTTTCTTTTACATCAATATCGTCCCATACAAGTGGTGTATCAATAAAATGGAAGTTATCAACTCCGTTGTCACTTTCAGCCAGTGCAAAGATAGATTTACGATCTAACCCTTCTGTACGCACAACAAGATAATATTTCTTATTTAAATAAATTGCACCAGGATTAAATGCAGCATTGATCCCTAACCTTTCCATAAAGTGAGGGTTTGTTTCTTTATTTAGATCAAATCTCCAATGCAATGGAATATGATGACGTGTAATAACAGGATTTTCATAGCGATCATAAACACCATTATAAAAATCAACTTTTTTCGTATTCTTTTTACTTAACAATTCATTTTGTTTTTCTACTAGTTCATAATATTTTTCATGTATCATTACTTACCAATCCTCTCCATTATTTCTAAACAAAATCTTGAATTATGGTATGGTGTTTTCCACGGCTCCCCAACAGCTCTTTCTGTTGGATTTCCATTAGGCTCAATCGACCAGAACCATTCACCACCTTCTCGTTGATCAACGAGTTTTTCCTTCGTATAGTCCCATAAGTCTTCTACAATCTTTAAAAACACTTCATCTTTTGTACGCTCAAAAGCATTTAGGAATCCTACCATTGCCTCCGCTTGTACCCACCAAACCCGTGTAAAATCGACATTGTTATCATTTTGCTCATTTGCAAGCGAACCATCTTCTAAAATAGCTGCATTTGCGATATTATAGGCAATATCTATGACCATTTGACTATATTTTTCTTCCTCCAAAGCTAATGCCTTTAGGGCATCATCAATTAGCCAACTTGCTTCAATATCATGTCCAAACGATTTTAGATTAAGAATCGGTACCCATTGTTTATCAAAGAAAACACGCAAGTATTTTGTTTCTTTGTCGTAAATATTTTCATAGAAAATATCTACTAAATTACTTAAACGCTCTTTTACTACTGATGTTGGGAATGCTTTATAAAGGTTTGTATAGGCTTCTAATACATGTAAATGTGTATTGGTTGTAATGGAAGCAATCACGCCATTTTCACTCAACTTTTCATTTGGAAGCTCATTCCATTCTCGATCAAACTCTTCTTTATATGCATTGATAACTTGATCAAACCCTAGATTCTCAATTAATCCAAATATTTTATTTGCATATTGTAATGCTTCCTCTTTTTTAGTTGCTCTGTAATATTCACTTAATGCATAAATTCCAAATGACTGTGTATAAACATGCTTTTGCGTTTCAACAGGGTTACCTTGATAGTCCACTAACCAGTACAATCCCTCGTGTTCGTGGTCATAAACTTTCTCAACTAAAAACTTATATGCATGGTGAGCACATTCAAGGTATTCTCTTTTTTGGGTAATACGGTAAGCAGCCGAAAATGACCACAAAAATCTTGATGCTGCTATACCACCCTTATGTGCTTCTTCATTAATTGATAAATCATAATTCACTTCTCCAAAAAAGCCACCATGTTTTTCATCCTTAAGTTTCATCCAAAAGGGTAGAATATGATCCCTCAAGTGCATATCAACTTCATTTTTAAACTTTTCCAATATTTCCACCCCATTTTTACAGCAATTTTCAATAACTATCGAAGTAACTTCGCACAACTATATTCTCATCTAGAGATTTTACTGTTAGGCTTGGATATTCCGCTTTATTGATAGATACAACTATTTCCTCCCCTACAGGTACATCAAAATAGTTATCTGAAAAAACAATATCTAAATCTTTTATTGATAATTCAACATATTTTGCAAATGATTTGCTATGAACCTTAATTTGGAAATGTTCTTCAGTTTCATCAATTTTCAGAGCTAACTTTGGATCTAGAAAGTTGAAATACTTTGCGGGTTCAAATAAAACTGAACCATTCGAAATAATTTCTCCACCTTTTTCTAATCTAAAATAGAAGATAACATTTCGGCTGTCTTCAAGTTCAAACTCTTTTGTTAACAATTGGGTGCTACTTAATTTGTTTATATTGACAGAGAAGATATCTTGTTGAATTATTTCTCCATCCTTCTTCATTAAATACCAAGAAACACTCCCGTCCCAATCGTGCAATGTTTCGTTTGATAAATGAAGTTCTATATTAGTACCATCCTCTTTAGCTGATAATAAGATAGAGGCATAAAATTTCTTTGCCGCATAATGTAAGGCCTTCCAACGACCATGATAATCAATACTCGACCAAGAGCTTGTTGGCCAACAGTCATTTAGCTGCCAATACAGTGCTCCCATACACCTTCCTCTGTTTCTTCTCCAATGCTCTACTCCATAACGCATTGCCTCAGCCTGTAATATCTGAGATGTATATACTAGAGAAGGGAAATCTTTTGGATTTTGAAAATTATTGGCTAAATATGTGAGTATTTTTGTATTTCCGTCAGGATTTTTCTGATGTTTTTCCATAATATATGAAAATAAGTTTCTATCTTCTACGTCTGTAAAACTCTCTATTGTTTTGATATTCGGTAGAGATTCGAACCCAAATTCAGACATGAACCTAAAATAAGTATCTCTATATGCTGTGAATGGCTTATTTCCATGCCACACATCCCAGTAATGACCATCACCATGATTTTCTCCATTCGTATCGAAAAAGTTACCCCCTGAGGATGGTGAACCTGGCCAGTAAAATAATTGAGGTGTAATCTCACTAATTATTTGAGGTATTTTCTCTTCAAAGAACTTAATATAATTTTCTTTATTACGATCTGTTTTTGGAATCCTTCCATCCTCAAAAAACATTTCAATCTCATTATTTCCACAGATTAATCCTAAACAAGCATGATGTCTTATTCTCTTTACATTGTCCTTTATTTCCAACAGTGAGTCTTCAACAAAGTCATGATTTTCCAGATCATAAACTCCGCAAGCAAACATTAGATCCTGCCAGATAATTAAGCCGTGCTTATCACATAAATCATAGAATTGATCACTAGGATAAATGCCTCCGCCCCATACTCTTATCATATTAAAATTAGCTTTCACGCAATTTTCAATTAGCAGTTCAGTTTTTTCCTTACTTGCCCAGCTAACTACATTATCTTCAGGAATGTAATCTGCACCCATTGCAAAAAATTCAATACCATTTACACAAAATGCGAATTGACTGCCCCATTGATCTGGATCAGTGTTTACAGTAATTGTTCTTAATCCAATATTCATCGACTTTTCATCTAGAGAAGAATTATAGATATCCTTTAATTCATATTCAACAAGATATAATGGTTGTTCTCCAAAACCGTTTGGCCACCATAATTTAGGGTTTTCAATAGTAATTTCGAATAATTCTTTTTCTTTTATCTTGGTCTCTATGATTTTAATCTGTCCATCTGGAGAAGTAATTTTCACAGTAGCAACAACTAATTCGTTAGAAGGGTTGTCAATACTCATATTAATTTTAAGTTTCACCATATCAATATCATGAATTTGCTCAATATTTATATCTGAAAAACGTATATCTGAAAAGAAAAGTAAAGAGACATCCCTCCATAATCCACAATCAGGTAATTGAGGTCCCCAATCCCATCCATACATATAATGGCCTTTTCGAATATGTGTATACCCAGGAACAGCCATTGGTATTCCATATAGAGGAATTTCCTGTTGCTTATTGTGAATATGTTTTAGAGGTGATTTTAGTTTTACAACTAATTCATTTGATCCCTGAAATAAATATTTTTCAACACTATATTCATATGTTCTGTGCATATTAAATGTCTGACCAATATGATGGTCGTTTAAAAATATATCAGCTATTGTGTCTATTCCTTCAAAACGAAGTAAAGCTTTTAACCCTTTTAGGTCTTGTTCTTTTAAACTAAAATTTTTACGATAAACATAATCATTATTAAATAGTTCATAAAGATTGTCTTCGTTATCTCTATAATACGGATCATCAATAATGTTTAGACGATATAAATCAGCTAACAAGGATCCTGGTACGACACCTTCTAGCCATTTTTCTTCAGATGAATTTTTAAATTCCCATTTTCCATTTAGAGTAAGAATCTTCATTGTACATCCCAACCTGTAATGTGTAATTATTCTTCATTGTGCCTTTTATATGCTTAACGCTTTCATATTGATTTGTTTCATAGATTTTAAACTTATATACTCTTAAATTACTTTGAATGTATTTTTACCCGATCTTTGAAACATAGGGTATGAGTGAAATATTTCAGAATAGGGACCCTCAACACCTGAAAGGTTATAAGCCTTTATTCTGTACCAAGCATCTTTCAGTTGATCTCGCTCAGAGTCAACCCAGACAGAATGATCGTCTGAAATATTCTTTTCACAAACAACTTTCCAAGGTCCACACTCACCATTCATAGATTTTTCAATGGTGTAACATGCAGCTCCTACAACGCCTCTCCACTTAATTGAACCGGTAATTTCAGTTATTATAGGTGCCTTTGGAATTGAGTGCTTAGCAATGTCCTTTTCACTCATATCAAAGCCATGTTTTCTTAACGATTGGATACGTGAAAATCTTTCTTTATTAGTAAAGTCTCCAGGATATTGCAAAGTAAAACTGTCATAATGTTGCACATAGCCACAATCATCATTATGACCAAACAAAGACCAATAAAAGGTACCAGACACTCCTTTATTTTTTACTGCTACATCTAAAAATCGATCAAGATCACCTTCTGGCCATCCGAACTCACCTGCAATAAAGACTTTATTTTCCCTTTTAGTACTGTTTGCATCTCTATTTAATTTTTCATAATCAACAGGATAGTAATGAGCATCTAGAATATCTAAGTTTTCAATTGTCATTTTCTCTTTATCTAAACCGAACCTATTACCATAAGCCACTAAATGATTTGTATCAATACTCTTGATAAAATTTACTATTTCTTCAACCCATTCTAAAGGAGCATCTACTAACTCGTTCCCCACTTCCCATGCGAGTACAGTTGGGTCATCTTTATATGCAATCCCGGTATAGGTATTGACTCTATTTAAAATCCGAGAAATATATTCTTTAAAATCATCAATTACTTTTCGATTTTTATAAAACTCATTAATATCAGTTAATCCTCGCCATTTAAGAAATGTTTCTCTTCCTCCATGATAATAATTCCAGTTATCTACTAATGGAATTATTACTTTCAAATTTCGATCAGCAATAGACTTCATGACAAAATCTACTATTTTTAAGGCTTCTTCATTAAAAACCCCTAATTCTGGTTCTATAGCTTTAGGGTGACCATGGGATGCAGCTAACGTATGTGATCTTAGAGCAGTAGCTCCCATTTCAACAGCTGTATCTAATACGTTTTGGATACGGAATTGTGTAGGGTAGTCAACACCTCCCACATTTTCATCTAGCCCCAACCAATATATGTTTGGTCCCGCGAATCGAAAAACCTTACCATCTAATATCAATTGATGACCCTTCCTATGGACAAAACCAGTTTTAGGAATTATGGTACTCATAAAAAACATCCCCCTTTACTTCTTCATAAATATAATATTATATTATCTTTATTATAATAACAATAATATAAAAAAATAAAATAAATAAAAAGATATCTTATAAATAAGATATCCTCATAAAAAACTATTGAAGTATTATTTCACCTTAAACTTTCCTATCATTTGCTCAAGGTCTACTATTGTACTAGCGAGATTCTCTGCCAATGAACCCAGTTCTTCCGCTGCTGCTGCTTGTTCTTCAGTTGTTGCAGTCACTTCTTCCGTTCTATTAGTCGCGAGTTTAGCTATTTCTACCATATTTTGCATCGTTTCTATAATTTCTTCTTTTTTATTATTAATTGTAAATATAGAATCTTTAACAAATTCTATTTCATCAGATATTGTGTTAGTGCCCTTTATTATTTTGTTAAAGCTATCTTTTGTATTATTGATTTTCTCTGTTTGGTCCGAGAATATCTGGTTAGATAGTTCTACAATATCTACACATTTAGTTGTTTGATTGGAAATTTTTCTTAAGTAATTATCTATTTTCAAAGTCGATTCTTTTGTGTCTGATGAAAGATTTCTCACCTCGTCAGCTACAACCGCAAAGCCCCGACCAGCTTCACCAGCACGTGCTGCTTCAATACTTGCATTTAATGAAAGTAAGTTCGTTTGTTCGCTTATCTTGCTAATTATAGCAATAATACCCTTTATCTCTTTCATATCATTATTTAACTTCTTAATAGTATTGTTTAAGAGATTAAAATTACTGCCCATTTCCTTATTTTTCAATACTAGTTCTTCCATATTATGAATTGATTCCATGCTTAATGTATTCATTTGTCCTGTTGAACTTGAAACATTTTTCACGTTATTTGCAACATCCAGTATTTCACTTGATAAATCATGAATATCTTTGTTTGCTTTTTCTACCATACTAAATTGATCTGTTGCTCCTGTAGAAACTTCCTCAATTGCGATAGCTATATGTTCTGAAGTCAAAATTGATTCGTTGGAAATTCTTTTAAGGTGTTCCGCACTCTCAACAGCATATGTTGAGATTACTTTATTTTCTCTAATGATTTCTTTCATATTCAAAATCATCTGATTAAAACTATTACCCAATTTACCTATTTCAGTGTTATCGACCTCAGCTTCTACTACTAAATCTCCTTTTTCAGCACGTCGCATAAGTTGTACAATTTTATTTATTGGCTTTGTAACACTAATTGTAATTAAAATTCCAATGGCAGTTGATAAGATAATAAGTAATCCTACGATTAAGCAAATATAACTAATCACACCATTTATCTCTTTCATTAAGTAAGAATTTTTTGTAGAGATAATTATTTCCCATCCGTTCTCCACTTTATTTTTATATGTTAAAGAGTCACTACCTGTATTTGTGTCTTCTGTATTAGATTGGTGTATCCCTACTTTTTCCTTTTTATTACTAGCAATTACTGTATTTGTATTATTAATGATATCCATCCTTCTATTACTAGAAGAATGTCCTGCTTTAAATAATTTGTTGAAAATTTCCTGTTTTACTTTCACTACTAAAAATCCCATGTGTTTACCAAATTCATTGTTCATCGATTTGACCACATATATATTTTCAAAATCTTTACTTAACCCTGATAACCATACCACTTCGCCTTGTGTAGCTTTTACTTTTAGTTCCAGTTCTTTCATTAATATATCAACATCAGAAGAAACACCAGCATTTCCGAATACAATACCATTCTCTTTCAAAAAATACATGTGACTAATATTTTCATTTCTATATATAATAGATGAAAAATAATCTTTTGCTTCTGACTGCACTTTAAGGAGTTCGTCTTCTGATTGATTATAATTCTGGGCAAAGTCATTCATTAATTCAATATTTGAATAAGGTATTAATGTAATCCCTTCTATATCTTTAATTGTCCTCTCTAAGTTCTGAGTT
>NZ_JBLUOI010000094.1:0-15904 GCF_048059995.1 Metabacillus sp. YM-086
TGATTTTTTCACCATACTTTGTGAAAATTGCTGTCTTTCAGGTTTAAAAGAAATTGGCGGCGGAATCTCAATAGAAACAAGTTTGTACACGATGAAAGGTGCATTGCTTGGAAAGGCAGGTAAACATGACGAAGAAAATGAAAGTAATTGGAATCGGTGACGATGGCAAACAAAGCCTGCTTCCAGTTTATGAAAAATGGATTTATGAGAGTGATCTTCTCGTAGGAGGCGAACGACAGCTATCATTTTTCAAAGATTTTACTGGTGAAAAGAAAGTCATAAAAGGTGGCCTTTCTTCACTCGTAAGTGACTTAGAAAAGGAAAACCGCAAAATTGTTGTCCTTGCATCAGGTGATCCTCTTTTTTATGGAATAGGGAGTTATCTTGCAAAAAAACTGGATGTTGAGGTTTATCCTTATTTAAGCTCTTTACAACAAGCCTTTGCTAGAATGAATGAAAGCTGGCAGGATGCCTACATCACTAGTCTACATGGCAGAAGTATAAAAGGTCTTGTGCAAAAAATTAATGGAAAAGAAAAAATTGCTCTTCTAACAGATGAGGAGAATAGCCCTTCTCAAATCGCTCGCTATCTACGTTCCTTTGGAGTTTCAGAATATAAGGCATTTGTTGCTGAAAATCTTGGTGGTGAACAAGAGCGCTGTGCTTTTTACAGCTTAGAAGAGCTTGAGAATATGGAGTTCTCTCCACTCAATGTTGTTATTTTGAAAAAAACATCTGAAGTGAAATCTTGGACTATAGGCATTGATGATGAAGAATTTCATCAAAGAAAGCCTGAAAAAGGTCTTTTAACTAAAAAAGAAATAAGAACACTTAGCTTAAGTGAATTGAAGCTTACCGAAAACAGTGTTGTCTGGGATATCGGTACTTGCACAGGTTCTGTTGCCATTGAAGCTTGTTTAATTGCAAATGAAGGACAAGTATTTGCCATTGAAAAAAATGATCACGACTTAGAGAATTGTCGGTTAAATATGCAGAAATTCAGAACAGACTTTACGGTTGTTCAAGGAAAAGCTCCCGAACACTTAGAAGCATTCCCTAATCCAGATGCTATTTTCATTGGTGGAACAGCTGGTGGCATGGAAGAAATTCTGAAGGTTTGCTGTTCACGACTTAACAAGGGTGGAAGAATTGTGCTAAATGCAGTCACCATTGAAAATTTATATCAAGCGGTTGAAGGTTTCACGCGTAACGGTTTTGAGGTCAACATAACACTCTCACAAATTTCAAGAAGTAAACCAATATTAAATCTTACGCGTTTTGACGCGTTGAACCCGATCTATATTATCACTGCACAAAATAAGGAAGGGGAATAAAAAATGGTAGGAACTCTTTATGGCTTAGGCGTTGGACCTGGAGATCCAGAGCTTTTAACGGTAAAAGCTTTTCGAACGTTAAAAGAAGCACCAGTTATCGCCTATCCGAAAAAACGAAAGGGCAGCAAAAGCTACGCCCATCGCATAATTGATGTATACATAACACCAGGGGAAAAGGAAATGTTAGGCCTTGTGTTTCCGATGACAAAGGATCCGGAGATTTTAGAGCGCGAATGGTCACATACGGTTGATCTTGTGTGGGATAAGCTTAAAACAGGCAAGGATGTTGCATTTGTTACAGAAGGTGATCCCCTTTTATATAGTACGTTTATTCATATGATGAATCTTGTGAAAGAACGCTACCCAGAAGTGAATATTCAAACCGTTCCCGGTATTTCTTCCATAAATGGTGCAGCTTCACGTTTAGGCATTGCCTTAGCAGAGGGCGATGATCATGTGGCGATTATTCCTGCAAGAGATGACTATGAAGCAATGAAAAAAGCAATCGTTGAAAATGATTGTGTTATTTTCATTAAAGTAGCTAAAGTGATTGATTTAATGCTAAAAATTCTACGTGAATTAGATCTACTCGAAAAAGCATCTGTTGTAACAAAGGTAACCTCGGATGAAGAAATCATCTGGGACATTCGTGAATTAGATCGTGCAGAGCTGGAATATTTAACGTTAATGGTGGTGAGAAAATAATGAAAATCACAATTATTGGAGCCGGTCCGGGAGATCCTGATTTAATTACTGTTAAAGGATTAAAGCTGCTTCAGGAAGCTGATGTTGTCCTCTATGCAGATTCATTAGTAAGCAGTGAACTAATTGAGAAGGCAAAGCCTGAGGCCGAAGTGATTAAAACAGCAGGCATGCATTTAGAGGAAATGGTTGAGGTAATGGTTGATCGCGTCCAAGAGGGTAAAAAGGTCGTGCGTGTTCATACAGGTGACCCGGCAGTATATGGTGCGATTATGGAGCAGATTGCGATTCTAAATAAACAAGATGTTCACGTTGAAATCATTCCTGGAGTAAGCTCGGTTTTTGCTTCAGCTGCAGCTTTAGGTGCTGAGCTAACCATTCCTGAGTTAACACAAACCGTTATTCTTACCCGTGCAGAAGGACGAACACCTGTTCCTGATGCTGAAAAATTAAAGGATCTAGCGAAACATAACTGTACAATAGCACTATTTTTAAGTGCAACACTTACGAAAAAAATTGTAAAAGAATTTTTAGATGCAGGCTGGAGCAAGGATACACCAGTTGGGGTTGTATACAAAGCAACATGGCCTGATCAAAAAATTGTTCGTTCCACACTTGAGCATCTTGATGATGATATGCGTAAAAACGGCATTCGTAAACAAGCAATGATTCTAGCAGGCTGGGCACTTGATCCTGATATTCATCATAAAGATTTTAAATCAAAGCTTTATGATAAAGCATTCACTCATGGCTATCGTAAAGGAGTGAAAGAATGACGCTCGTTTTAGAAGAAGGAAAAATTTTGGATCTAAAACAAACAGGTCAATATGCTGTTATTGCCATCACAAAGCATGGAGTGGAGTTAGCTCGTCATCTTACTGCTAATTTTCATCAAACAGACTTGTTTTATATGAGCAAATTTGAAAAAGGAGACGAAGATGCCCGGAATATTACTCTTTTTGAGGGAAATGTCCGCATGCTGCTTCCAACTCTTTTTCAAACATATAAAGGTATCATTATGATCATTTCTTTAGGCGCTGTTGTTCGAATGATTGCTCCTATTTTAAAAGATAAAAAAACAGATCCTGCTGTTGTGGTCATAGATGATAAAGGCAACCATGTTATCAGTGTGCTTTCAGGTCACTTAGGTGGAGCTAATGAGCTAACAAGAGAAGTGGCCGAATTATTAAAAGCAACCCCGGTTATTACCACAGCCTCCGATGTTCAAAAAACCATTCCTGTGGATTTATTTGGAAGTCGTTTCGGCTGGGTATGGGAGAGCGCTGATAAATTAACACCTGTTAGTGCTTCAGTTGTAAATGAAGAGCATGTTGCCATTGTTCAAGAATCAGGTGAAAAAGAATGGTGGACATATGATACTCCTCTACCGGAAACATTGAAAATTTATCAGAATATTCAAGACGCAATCTCGGCAAAGCCTCAAGCAGCACTTGTTGTCACACATCGAAACCTAACAGAAGCTGAAAGTGTCATTTTACAAAACGGCGTTCTTTACCGACCTAAGGTTCTCGTTCTTGGTATTGGGTGTAATCGGGGCACATCGAAGGAAGAAATTGAACAGGTGATCGAGGAAACATTGCAGGAGTTACAGTTTTCGCCGAAAAGTGTGAAAGCAATTTGTTCAATTGATTTGAAAAAAGATGAACAAGGCATTATTGAGGTTGCACAGAAACATCAATGGGAATTTACCTGTTATTCGGCTGAAGAATTGAATCGTGTACCGATCGATCTTCCTTCAGAAACTGTATATAAATTTACAGGTGCATACGGGGTTAGTGAACCGGCTGCCCGCTTATATAGTGGGGCATCATCACTTTCACTAACAAAGAAAAAATCAGGAAATGTAACGATTTCTGTTGCCGTAATTCCTTATTAGAGAGGTGGAAGTTTAGGTGACTGAACGTAGAATCGTCATTGCTGGAACCGGTAGTGGTGTTGGAAAAACAACGCTAACAATTGGTTTAATGTCAGCATTAAGAAAAAAAGGCTTAACCGTGCAAGGCTTTAAATGTGGACCAGATTATATTGATCCCTCTTATCATACAGCTGTTACAAACCGTGTTTCTCGAAATCTTGATAGCTGGATGCTGTCAGAAGAAAAGGTGCTAGACATCTTTTCTCATGGAAGTAAAGGGGCAGATATCTCCATTATGGAGGGTGTGATGGGGTTTTATGATGGAAAAGATCCACGCACAAACGTAGGAAGTACAGCCGAAATTAGTATGATTACAGAGAGTCCTGTTTTGTTGGTCGTTAATTGTGCAAGCATGGCTCGAAGTGCTGCGGCAATTGTTAAAGGATTTCAAATGCTTTCTGAAGGTCCTAATATCGTCGGTGTTATTGCAAACAGAGTTGGAAGTGAAGGTCACTTCAAGCTTGTCAAAACAGCCATTGAGCAGGAATGTGATGTTCCTGTTATCGGATATTTAAAAAGAGAAAATGATATTGAAATACCTGAACGACATCTCGGCCTTATTCCTTCCATTGAAAGAGGAGAATTAGATTCTTTCTTTGACAAATTAGGTGAATTGGTACTCGAAACCGTCGACATTGACAAATTACTTACTTTATCTGAAGCAAAGCCAATTCAGGATAAACCAATCTCTTCTCTTTTCGATAAAAAGAAAGATGCATCAGTAAAGATTGCTGTAGCAAAAGATGCCGCCTTTAATTTCTATTATCCTGAAAATCTCGAAATCTTGGAAACTCAAGGTGCTGAGCTTCTATATTTTTCACCACTTGCAAATGAAGCATTACCTGAAGGAGCAGATGGTCTCTACATAGGTGGTGGTTTTCCTGAGGAATTTGCTAGTGAGCTTTCAAACAACGATAAAGCAAAGTCATCTATAAAAGAGGCGATTGAGCAAGGTTTACCAACACTTGCTGAATGTGGTGGATTCATGTATTTAACAAATGGCATTGAAACAAGTGAAGAAAATCGTTATGAAATGGTTGGAGTCATTTCAGGTGAAGTTAAAATGCACACAAAAAGAGTGGCATTGGGCTACCGAGATATTACTGGTCGAAAAGGAAATTTCCTTATCAATGAAAATCAAAAAGCACGAGGTCATGAATTTCATTATTCAACTTTTGAACGACACTCTGACGTTACGCATGCTTATGAAACAAAAGGCATGAGAGGAACTAAGCTTGAAGGCTGTTTAACTCATAATCTAGTTGCAGGATACACGCACTTTCACTTTGCTTCTTGTCCTGAAATGGTCGAGAATTGGATAACTTTTTGTAAGGAAATAAAAACATATGGGTAAGGGTTTGCCGATCATGTTTCAGGGAACGCATTCTGATGCAGGAAAAAGTGTAATTGTCACAGCATTTTGCCGAATTTTTGCACAAGATGGATATAAAACAGCACCATTTAAATCGCAAAACATGGCATTAAATTCATATATTACGATCGATGGGAAGGAAATCGGACGGGCTCAAGGTGTGCAGGCTGAAGCCGCTTTTATTCAAGCAACAACGGATATGAATCCGATTTTAATTAAGCCAAATCGTGATTATGAATCGCAAATTGTTGTTCATGGAAAGCCCTATAAAAACATGCAGGCTGGGGAGTATCGAAAAGTGTTTTTTCAAACAGGCTTAGCATTAATTCAAGAATCACTCACAAATCTTACAAATACATACGACCGAATTGTGATAGAAGGTGCTGGAAGTCCTGCCGAAATCAATTTAAATGATCGTGAGCTTGTCAATATGCGGGTAGCCCGAATGGCAAACGCTCCAGTTGTATTAATTGGTGATATTGAAAAAGGCGGTGTTTTTGCTAGTTTAGTAGGAACACTGCAACTGCTTGATCGAGAAGACCATGATCGAGTTATTGGAGTGATCATTAATAAATTTAGAGGAGATGTTCGCCTATTAGAGCCGGGACTTAAATGGTTTGAAGAATATTCAGGTAAAAAGGTATTAGGAGTAATCCCGTATATCCCTCATCTTAACATCGATGCCGAAGACTCCGTTGTTTTAAATCAATATACTTCTGCGGTCAATGAAGAAAAAGAAATAGATATTGCTGTTATTCAGTATCCAAAAATTTCAAACTTTACTGATATTGATCCATTTTTTCATGAGCAGGATTGTCATGTACGATTTGTTACGAGAAGTCATCAGGTGAAAAATCCGGATATTGTCATCTTACCAGGAAGCAAAAACACAATAGAAGATCTGAAGTTTCTTAAAGAAAGTGGAATTGCTCAAAAAATAGTAGAGCTACATGAAAAGAAGCAAACTCATATTATCGGTATTTGTGGTGGATATCAAATGCTAGGTTTAAAGATCACTGATCCTGAAGGAATTGAATCATCGCACCATGAGATGGAAGGGCTAAGTCTTCTCCCGCTACTTACCACAATGAAAAAGGATAAAACAACCGTGCTGTCAGAAGGACACTTACATTTTAACGATCAGTCCTATCATGTAAAGGGGTATGAAATCCATATGGGGGCAACAAATGTAAGTGGCGACTTTTCACCACTTATTCAGCTGTCTGATTCAGTTGATGGATGTAAAACAAGTGATGAGCGGGTTATGGGCACGTACTTTCATGGCATTTTTCATAACGATGATTTTCGAAAAGGGTACTTAAACACGATTCGTATTAGTAAGGGATTAACGCCTATTGAAGATAGAATTTCATTTAATCAGCTTCGAGAGGAAGCATTTGATCTATTAGCTGATCATGTGCGAAACCATGTTGATCTTACCTTCATTCAACATGCAATGGAAAGATTTCATCAAAGGAGTGTAAAAATTGATTCACATATATAATGACATTCCACCTCTTGATAAACGAGTAGGAAAAAGGGTTCGTGCCTATATCGACACATTAACAAAACCCCCCGGTAGTCTTGGACGATTAGAAGCAATTGCTATTGAGCTAGCCGAAATGACTGGCAAGCCTTTTCCAACTGTCACACCACCAGGGGTTATTATATTTGCCGCTGATCATGGTGTAACAGAAGAAGGGGTATCTGCTTTTCCTCAAAATGTGACAGCTCAGATGGTTCAAAACTTTTTAAACGGTGGAGCAGCGATAAATGTGTTTTCACGACAAATACACGCGATGTTTGAAATTGTGGATGTAGGTGTTGCCGAAGATATTGAATCAAGTGAACTTGTCCAAAAAAAGGTAAGGTACGGAACAGCTAATTTTTGTAAGCAAGATGCGATGACAAGACAAGAAGCTGAAAAAGCCATTGAAATTGGCTATGAACGAGCACTAGCAATGATAGCAAAAGGAATAAAATGCTTAATTGTTGGTGAAATGGGAATTGGGAACACCACGGCAAGCAGTGCGATTCTTTCTGTGATCCTTAATCAAAATCTAGATGAACTTGTTGGAATCGGAACAGGTATTTCAGAAGAAGGACGCAAAATAAAACAGCAGGTCATTGAACGAAGTATCAAAGCTCGTCAACCTAATCCAAATGATCCACTTGATGTTCTGTCAAAGGTTGGAGGATTAGAAATAGCAGCCATGGCAGGTGCAATGCTTGCTGCGGCAGAAAATCGGATTCCGATCCTTGTTGATGGATTTATTTGTTCAACAGCGGCTGTTATTGCCAAATGCATTCACCCAACTGCAGCCGACTATATGTTCATCGGTCATCGCTCAGTCGAAAAAGGTCACAGTAAGGCTATTCGTTTTTTAGAAAAAGACCCACTTCTTCAATTAGGTTTGCGGTTAGGAGAAGGATCTGGAGCTGCTGTTGCTTTTCCCATTTTACAATCAGCAACAAACATGCTAAATGAGATGGCTACATTTCAATCAGCGGGAATATCCAACAAGAATGAAAATAGAAGAGAGGGAGAATTTTGACCAAAGGAACCGTGTATCTGGTAGGAGCAGGACCTGGGGATCCGAAATTAATTACCGTCTACGGATTAGAATGTATTCAAAAATCAGATGTGATTTTATATGATCGCTTAGTAAATAAAAGATTGTTAGACCACGCAAAGCCTGAAGCAGAACTGATTTTTTGTGGAAAACTTCCTGGAAAGCATGAACTTATTCAAGAGCAAATCAATGAACTGCTTGTAGAAAAATCATTACAAGGGAAAGTTGTTACTCGTTTAAAAGGAGGCGACCCTTCTGTATTTGGGCGTGTTGGGGAAGAGGCAGAGGTACTAGCCGACCAAAATATTAAGTTTGAAATTGTTCCTGGAATCACATCAGGAATTGCTGCACCAACATACGCGGGAATTACCGTCACACACCGGGATTATGCTTCATCATTCGCTATTGTAACAGGCCATGGTCGGGCAGAAAAGAAACAGGACAGTATCAACTGGTCAGCTCTTGCACAAGGAATTGATACAATTGCTTTTTACATGGGTGTCGGAAATTTACACTATATCTGCGAAAAATTAATTGAAAATGGCAAAAACAGTCACACACCGGTTGCGGTCATTCAGTGGGGAACAACAGAGAAGCAGCGAACGGTTACTGGCACATTAAATACAATTGAAGAAATCGTCAAAGAAGCAGGAATTGAACATCCATCCATCATCATTGTTGGTGAGGTTGTTAACCTTCGAGAAAAGATTAAATGGTTTAACGAGATGGAGGCTTCAAGTAATAACGAGGAGGAGAAGTATGTCAATCATTCGTGAGTTAAAAACACGTCGAGCAATACGTGATTACCGTGATCAAGATGTAGAAGATGAAAAAATCAAAGTGCTGCTAGAAGCGGCAACATGGGCTCCAAACGACCGTATGAGAGAGCCTTGGAGTTTTTATGTGATAAAGGGTGAGGCAAAAGACAGATACGAAGCCCTCGCTAAGGAATATTTAGAGGAACGATTTCCAACGAAGCCACATTTAGTTGAAAGCTCCATTAAAGTGTTAACCTCAACACCTGTTCATATCGTTGTTACTTCTGATGTTGTACCAGGAGATGCAGACGCTACAAAAGATAACGAATATGCCGTTTGTTGTGCGATTCATTCTATGTGGCTTGCAGCCAAAGAGCTTGGACTTGGTTTTGTTTGGCGTACAAGAGGTGTAGGACTTGTTCATGATGAACGCCTTCATCAATTTATCGGTGCACCCGAAAACAAAAAGGTGATTGGGAACATTTTTATCGGATATCCGAATGAAGACTCTCTTCAAAAAATGAAAGAACCAAAAAGAACGTCATATGAAGAAAAAACAATTTGGTTGTAGAGGTAAAATAACTAAACGAGGGGGGAGCTTATGAGTCAATCAAAGCAACGTGGCCTTATGCTCGTTTATACAGGTAATGGGAAAGGGAAAACAACCGCAGCACTTGGTCTTGCTATCCGGGCAACAGGACGTGGAAAAAAAGTGCTCATCATTCAATTTATTAAATCTCCAACTCGTACATATGGAGAAAAGCTTCAGTTTGACAAAATTGGCATTGAAATGCATCAAACTGGGATTGGATTTACTTGGACAAAAACACCAGAAGAGCACCGGGAAGCATTAAAAAAAGCATGGGCTTTTACCAAAGAAAAAATTGCATCTCATTCTTATGATGTTGTGATTTTAGATGAGATAAATAATGCTCTAGCCATTGAAAAATTTCCAATTGATGATGTTCTTCCACTACATGAGGTCATAGATTTGATAAAATCTCGTCCGGAGCATATGCATTTGATTCTGACAGGACGCTCTGCTAAAGAGGAAATCATGGCTGAAGCAGATCTTGTTACAGAAATGAAGGAAGTTAAACATTATTATCACGAGGGCATACCTGCAGTGAAAGGAATTGAATTTTAATGACTTTATTGGAGCAATTTGGTCATGGAGGAGATCTGCTTACTGCAACAAATGTATTTGGGCTTGAAGGAAAGAAGGTACTGGATTTCAGTGCAAACATTAATCCTCTAGGCCCACCACAGTCAGTAATGGAGGGTTTAAAAAATCAGCTTGAAAGCATTATCCATTATCCTGATCCCGGACAACGAAAACTTAAAAATAAACTTGCAGAAGTTCTATCCGTTCCTTCTTCTCAGCTCGTCATTGGAAATGGGGCTGCCGAATGTATGGCTCTTGTCCTGCTTGCCTTAAAACCGAAAACTGTTGGTGTTGTTTATCCTTGTTTTTCCGAATATGAACAGCTTTCAAAAGCATTTGGTGCAAAAGTGGAGGTTTGCTACGGAAGAGATGAGGACGACTTAAAGCCTGATATGGTAGAACTTTTGAGGTTAATAAGCAAAGTGAATCTGCTGTTTATCGGGCATCCTAATAATCCCACAGGTACAGCCTATACATTGGATGAGTTAAAACAAATAGCAGATTCAGCGGAAAAAGCAAATACGTATGTCGTTATAGATGAAGCTTTTATTGACTTTTTAGCTAACGGATCGGACCTTACCTTACTTCCTTATCTAGAAAACTATCAACATTTGATCATTATTCGGTCGATGACAAAGTTTTACGCCATACCAGGCCTCCGGCTAGGTTACGCAATTGCGAATCCTGAGCTTATTGGAAAAATGATCGTAAAACAGGTGACTTGGAGCGTGAATCAGCTAGCCCTAATGGCTGGAGAATATTGCTTAAACGAAAAAGCATATGCTGACGAAACAATCACTCTTATTACGGAACAACGACAGTATGTAAAATCAAAAATTGAACGTGAACTAGGATGGTACGTTTTTGACGGACAGGCAAATTATTTATTAGTTCGATCACAAAAAACCATGCAAGCTCAGGATCTTCAATGGAAACTCGGACAAAAAGGGATATTAATAAGATCCTGCTCCATGTATAAAGGATTAACAGAACATGATTTTCGCATCGCTATAAGATCTCAAGAAGAAAACAATGTGCTACTAGATGCATTAATGGATGTGAAGTCTAAAGGATGTGAAAGGGTATGACCATCACCTATATAACCGGCGGAATTCGTTCCGGTAAAAGTGAGTATGCAGAACGTTTGGCTAATGAAAAGACAAATGTCTTATACGTAGGATTTGGTGTGATAACAGATGATGAAATGCAAGAGCGAATTGAAGCTCATCAAAAGCGTCGCCCTAATCACTGGGGATTACTGTCAAACCCTACTGAATTACCGATCATTGGATCTACTAATGAAACTAACAAAGCCATTTTAGTTGATTGCTTGTCAACATGGTTAGCAAACCGCTGTATGAGCATCCCTGAAGAAGAATTAAAATCAAAAGACCATCAAGAAACGATTCTATTAGAGTTACAAAATTGGCTAGAGCAAATCAAGCAGCTTACAGAACACGTTATTATTGTTTCAAGTGAAGTAGGATTAGGAGGAGTGGCCTTGTATCGCTTAGGAAGATTTTACCAAGATGTGCTCGGTAAAATGAATCAATTAACCGCCGAAGCAGCTGATGAAGCATTTGCCGTCATGTCGGGGTTGCCATTGCGCTTGAAATGATCAAGGCCTTTTTATCTGCTCTATCATTTTTAACAAGAATACCAGCTCCATCTTCCCAATTATCGAGTAAAGATTGGCAAAAAAGTGTGATTTTTTATCCGTTGGTTGGGCTTCTGATCGGTCTGATTATCGCTGCGGGTTCCGTCTTACTCGTTGAGGTTTTTCCATTCACAATAACAGCTTTTTTCCTCTTAGTGTTATGGATCTGGATAACAGGTGGTCTCCATCTAGATGGTTGGATGGATTTGGCTGATGGACTGGGGAGCAATCGTTCTCGTGAGCAAATGCTTGAGATTATGAAAGACAGCCGGGTCGGTGCAATGGGTGTGATTGCTGCTATTTTATTAATGATAGGAAAAGGAATGGCGACCTACGAATTGCTTTCTATGAATCTTACCTTCCTCTTCATTTTTTCACCTTTATTGGCTCGTTTGGTGCTCATTTGTTCTATAAAGGCTTTTCCTTATAAAAAGGAAGGTGGATTAGGTGAAGGTCTTCACCGTTACTTATCAATTCCTGTTATCGTCTTAAATCTTGCATTGGTTTTAGCTATAACATTCTTTTTACTTAGCTTTCATGGTCTAATTTTATTTATCTTATCTATTATCGTTAGTACCATTTTTGTTCTGTATGTTTTTAAAAAGCTTGGGATGTTAACGGGAGATTGCTACGGGGCCATCATCGAATGGAGTGAATGTGTATCATTATTCTTGGCGATTGCGATTTGGAGGTTGTTTTAAGGTGGAAATGATCTTTATTAGACATGGTGAAACAAACGAAAATGCAGCTGGACGCTATTTAGGTCACTATGATGCACCTTTAAACAATTTAGGTCAGCAACAAATTCAAAGCTTAGCAAATAATCTCCTCAATACGCTTAAAAAAGAAAGCATCTCAGCACTCTACACAAGTGACCTTTTGCGTGCAAAGGAGAGTGCGCAAATAATCGGTGAAATGCTTCAAATGAAACCAGCTACAGATACTGCACTAAGAGAGCTTTCATTTGGTAAGTGGGAATGTAAAACTTATGACGAAATCATGTCTGAAGCACCTAGGCTTGTGACAAATTGGATCAATGATCCTTTTAAACTCGCTCCTCCTAATGGAGAAACGCTTAATGAGCTTGGGTCACGTGTTCATGTTTGGTTCAAACAAGTACTTTGTCAGCACACCCCTAACGACACCATTTTAATCGTTAGTCATCAAGGTCCTATCCGCTGGCTTTTAAGCCATTATTATTTAGGGAATTCAACAAAGTTTTGGGATGTAGAAGGAATAAAGCATGGTAGCGGGGTTTTACTGGAATTTGATCAACAAACAGAAAAAATACGATCAGTACAAAAAATAGGATGAAGTGAAAAACATGGTACAACCTTTTAAAAATCAACTACATTACCACTCAAAAGTGTGGCCTGAACTCTCATTAAAACGTAGAGATGATCATTTAATTTTTGAATCAACTCTTCCATTAGAATCTTTTAGCAGTGCCGTCTATGGTGGTGGATTTCAAATGGCTACTCATTATTTCAACTGGCAAGTACCTCTCCGATATGATTCAAAGAATCCAGTGAAACAAATTGAGGAAAAAGTTAATATTTGGGGTTATCCCAAACAACAAACAATTGGTCTTCAAACTGCAGCAAAAATTGAATTAGGATCTGTTCAAGAAATACACGGAGATGAATTCAAAATGGTTGTTTGTGTCACAGCGGGTGTAGGAAACAAGGCGAGAGCTGGTAAAAAGCGAAAAACATACTCTGCCTATCAATATGGGACAATCAATACATTTATATTTATAGATGGAAGCTTAACTCATTCTGCTATGATCAATTGCATTATTACGGCAACTGAAGCAAAGGCTGCAGCTTTACAGGATTTACATATTGTTGATGAAGCTGGAGAGGATGCTACAGGTACCACAACTGATTCGGTCGTAATTGCTGCTACACAAGACCCTGCCTATCCTACCCATCAGTTTGCTGGAACAGCAACAACCATCGGCAATTCAATTGGATGTTTAGTTTACGATGCATTAACTGAAGTTGTAACAAATTGGAGAGAGGAAGAAAAGCTTCGATGTTAACTCATTCAATTATGCTTGTTTTCTCTTATCTTATTGATCGATTCGTTGGAGATCCAAGAAGCTTACCTCATCCTGTTATTTATATAGGAAAAGGTATTAGCTTACTAGAAAAACTCATTAGAAAATTCTTTCATGATGAAAGGAAACTAAAGGTTGTTGGGTTACTTTTTCCGATTGTTATTGTTGGATTAACCTACTTACTGACTGTGATCATTCTTATCATTGCTCATCAAATCAATAATTGGCTTGCAATATGTATAGAGATTTGGCTTATTTCCACAACAATTGCGACAAAAGGTTTAGCAGACGCTGGAAGAGAAGTTTACAAGCCTTTACAAGAAAAAGATCTTCCTAAAGCAAGAAAAAGCCTAGGCATGATTGTTGGAAGGGACACCGATTTCCTTGATGAAAACGAGATTAGCAGGGGAACAATTGAAACGGTTGCTGAAAATATTGTAGATGCAATTATCTCACCGCTTTTTTTTGCATTAATCGGCGGTGCTCCTTTAGCTATGGCATATCGAGCCGTTAATACACTAGATTCAATGGTAGGCTATAAAAATGAGAAATATCAAAATTTAGGATGGGCCTCAGCTCGATTAGATGATATTTGCAACTATATTCCGGCTCGAATAACAGCTGTCCTTATTCTAGCTGCTTGCTGGATTGTACGTCTTGATATTCGCGCGGCATGGAGTAGCATCAAAAATGATGCAAAACTACATCCTAGTCCGAATAGTGGAATACCAGAAGCAGCAGTCGCCGGAGCATTGGGTATTCAACTGGGAGGGACGAATTATTACAATGGAATGGTCTCTCATCGAGCCAAAATGGGTGTACCCAAAAGAAATATTGAAGCAAATGATATTCTTCACACGATAAAGATTATGCATATCTCTTCGATGATAGGCTTAATTATTTTCTTCATTTTGTCGATTTTTATGACTGCGTACGTATACTAGATTAAGAGGAAACAGGGGTTATCAACATGCGAATTGGTTATGGCATAGGTAATGGTACATTTGGAGAGCTAGTACAGGGAGTATACAACAAGCAGCCCTTTTTAATTACAATGCCGATTCCGGTACTAACGAGCAAAGCCGTATTTATTCCAAATGAAACAAAAACCATTATTGGTCATTCCTCCTATTCAAAAGCTGTTTTGGCCTGTAATAAGTTAATTTCCTTGTTTAATAGAAATGTCGGAGGAACGATATATCTTGCTTCAAACATTCCTAGAGGAAAAGGGATGGCAAGTAGTTCAGCAGATCTTGTTGCTGCGATGAAAGCAGTCGCAGAAGGGTGTTTTCTTGATGTAAATAATGAAATTCTCTCTACGATCGCAACAGAAATTGAACCAACTGACGGAGTGATGTATGAGAATGTTGTGGCTTATAACTACAAAAACGGTAGCATAATGGCATCGTTCGGTAACTTACCTCCATTTGATTTAATAGGAATTGATATTGGTGGGTATATCGACACGATTCAATTCAACCAACAGCGTAAAACCTACTCACGACATGATCTGAAAGCTTTTCATCATGCCTTCCATTTAATAAAAACAGGAATTCAATCTCAGAATTTAAGCTCCATTTGTCAGGCATCAACAATAAGCGCAAAGATAAATGAAAAAATTCTCCCTAAAAAGTACTTTGATGAAATGGAAAAACTAGCAGCTTCCTGCCAAGGTGGTGTCGTTGTTGCACACAGCGGGACAATGATTGGTATCCTGTTAGATCACGATCATCCAAACAGAAACGATTGTTTGCTTCGCTTTAAAAAGCTCGTTGACCATACTAAAGCAGTTCCGTTCTATTACAGTCATAAAAAGCTTGCTGTAAGGGACAAAAATCTCCATTTTAATGTGAGGTGATTCTATTATGTTTTCTAAAGAAGAAAAAGAGGCTATTTATAAGGTAATTGAAACTAGAAGAGATGTTCGAAGCTTTAATAAAGATGCTGTTCCAATGGATGCTGTTGCTCGAATATTAGAAGCAGCCCACCATGCACCTTCTGTTGGTTTTATGCAGCCATGGAATTTTATCTTAGTGGAATCAGATGAAATCAAACAGAAACTAGCTTGGGCAGCAGATAAGGAAAGACGAGCGCTCGCTATTCATTATGAAGAAGATGAGCGGGCATCTAAATTTCTCTCTCTTAAAATTGAAGGATTAAAAGAAGCTCCTTTAACAATTTGTGTAACATGTGATCCTACTAGAGGTGGCTCACATGTTTTAGGTCGTAACTCAATTCCGGAAACAGATATGATGTCAACAGCATGTGCGATTCAGAATATGTGGCTGGCTTCTTGTGTGGAAGGATTAGCAATGGGCTGGGTTAGCTTTTATAAAAAAGCAGAT
>NZ_JBLUOI010000095.1:0-12591 GCF_048059995.1 Metabacillus sp. YM-086
CGATTCAGAATATGTGGCTGGCTTCTTGTGTGGAAGGATTAGCAATGGGCTGGGTTAGCTTTTATAAAAAAGCAGATGTTCGCGATATATTAGCCATTCCACCTCATATTGATCCGGTTGCATTGATTTCAATTGGCTATACAGATGATTATCCGAAGGCACCGATTTTAGAATCAGCAAAATGGGAAAAAAGACGATCGTTAGAAAAATTAATATATAAAGAAACATGGGGTAGTTCGTAATACATTCATAACAGGTGCTTTACTCGTAACTTGACAAGTAAAGCTTAAATGGTAAAATCAAGATTTTTGGTTGAGCCAGCCTGTTTTGTTTTAATAGAAGCAAATGAAGGACAACCATTCATTTTTTCTGTAGGAGGAAGTAGAAATGAAAAGAAACTATAATTGGGCTCTTTTAATAGCTGTAGTAGCTTTAACAGGTTACTTTTGGTCTAATTCATACGAAGAAGCCTATGCAATGCATATCATGGAAGGGTTTTTACCAATTGGATGGGCGGTTTTTTGGTGGGCACTAACACTCCCGTTTATCATTTTTGGCTTAAAAAGTATCCAAAAAAATGTGAGTGAACATCCTGAATTGAAAACAATGCTAGGTGTTTCCGGAGCATTTGCCTTTGTGTTATCAGCCCTAAAGATTCCGTCCGTAACGGGCAGTTGTTCTCACCCAACTGGAGTTGGATTAGGTAGTATCTTATTTGGACCAACAGCAATGAGTGTGATCGGTACGATTGTGTTACTATTTCAATCATTGTTATTGGCACATGGTGGGTTAACAACATTAGGGGCAAACGCTTTTTCGATGGCAGTTGTTGGCCCATTTATCGCATATGGTATCTATAAACTAGGAAGAAAAATGAAGCTATCATTTGCTGTATCTGTTTTTCTTGCTGCGATGCTAGGTGATTTAGGTACATATATTGTCACGTCGGTTCAATTGTCATTAGCGTTTCCAGCTGAGGTTGGTGGATTTTTCGCTTCTTTTATTAAGTTTGCTGGTATTTTTGGTATCACACAAATCCCACTAGCCATAAGTGAAGGATTATTAACAGTTATCGTGATGAATTTATTAATAAAATACAATATGACTGAACTAACAAACTTACCTACTATTAAGGAGGCGAGCTAACGATGAAAAATTTATTGCTATTTTTACTTGTTATTTTATTAGCTATTTTCCCTTTGTTCCTTCAAAAGGATGCGGAGTTTGGCGGAGCAGATGGTCAAGCAGAAGAAATGATTGGGGAATTGGCACCATCGTATGAGCCTTGGTTTTCATCGATTTGGGAACCTCCAAGTGGTGAAATTGAAAGCTTGCTTTTCTCTTTACAAGCTGCAGCAGGTGCTATTTTTATCGGTTATGTGATCGGCTTTGGACGAGCTAGAAAAAAATACTCGTCAAAAGATTAAAGGAGCTTGAATGTTAAAAATTGATCAGTACGCCTATATAAATGGTCTGAAACACGTTCACCCAGCTGAGAAAGTAGCGTTTGCGTTTGTTTTTTTGCTTTTTACGATCATCACGAAAAATAAAAGCATTGCTTGTCTCACATTTTTTATCATGAGCATTAGTGTTGTTTTTGCAGCTAAAATACCGTTATCTCAATATATAAAGCTTTTACTTTTACCATCTATGTTTTTGCTAACAAGTATGATGACGATTGTGATTTCAGTTACTTCAATAAACAGTAATGTAAATCCACTTTGGCAAATAGAAATAGGATCTTGGTCGATCTATACTAGCTTAGCGAATTTGAAACAAGCCTTTGATCTAGGTACAACCGTGATAGCTAGTATTAGTTGTTTATACTTTCTTATTCTAACTACCTCGATTAACCAGATTCTGTGGGTATTAAAACAATTAAAGCTTCCAATCTTATTCATTGAACTAGTTGGAATGACGTACAGATTTATCTTCGTGCTTTTAGATAAAATGCATGAAATTTTTCTTGCGCAGTCAAGTAGGCTAGGCTATCAAAATCATAAGGACTGGATCACATCAGTAGCACAATTAATTGTTAGTCTTTTTATAAAATCCTCTCAATCTGCAAAAGAGTTGCAAACAGCGATTGAAAGTCGTGGTGGTGAAGAGGGATTATATGATATTGAAATAGGAATAGCTATTAACCGGTCTCGATGTGCCGGGATTTTGGTGGTTGTGGTGGGGCTTTTCACTATTTCAATTTTAACAAGATAAATCTTAGTTCGCAGAAATGAGGTGCCCTATGAAATCACCACTCGTTACATTAGAACATGTTTCATATCAATATGGGGACGGAACAATGGCTTTAAACGATATCAACTTGTCAATTGAGCAAGGTAAAAAAATAGCTTTAATAGGAAATAACGGGGCAGGTAAATCAACCCTATTTCTACTCCTCAATGGTATTATTAAGCCTTCAAAAGGTACCATCACGTTTAAAGGGAAAAAAATCACCTATAATCGAAAAGAAATCAAACAACTTCGTCAACATGTTGGCATAGTCTTTCAAAATCCCGATTCCCAGCTTTTTTCATCAAGTGTATATGATGACATTATGTTCGGTCCGAAAAATTTAGGATTACCACTAGACCTTGTGAAGCAAAAGGTGCAAGAAGTGATGAGACTAACAGAAACAGAATCACTTAAAGACAAACCACCACATTTTCTCAGCATTGGTCAAAAAAAGCGAGTCTCAATTGCTGGTGTGATGGCAATGGAGCCAGAGCTTATGATCTTAGATGAACCAACAGCTGGACTGGATCCATATTACTCCAGAAAAATAATGGAATTACTTGGAACTCTTCATAGCCCAGATCGAACAATTATCCTGTCTACACATAATGTAGATCTTGCTTATGAATGGGCAGATGAGGTCATTGTGTTACATGATGGAGAGATTCTGTGTCAAGGAGCACCATATGATGTGTTTCAACAAATAAACGTTCTTCAGAAAAGTCACTTAGAAAAGCCGTGGGTGATGGAGGTTTATGAAAAACTACTTGAAACGACAGGCGTAGCCTCAACTACTTATCCTTCAACAAAAGCAGAATTCTTTGAAATGATGAATAAATTGTTAGGTAACAACCCCCCCTCCAAATAAGAGGGGGTTTATTTATTTCTTTCCGAAAACAAATAAAATGCCATGAAAAATTAAAACAAATGAGAAAAACAAAACTGTAAGTTCGCCTAAAAATATAACCAATTGACTAAGCGCAGCTAAAGGCTCACTTAAAGGTACATTAATTAAAGCAAAACCTGCAATCATACAAGCTAAAAATAAAAAAGGATGTCGATCAAACACCTAAAGCACTCCTTTTTGTAAATTTATAAGAAATTGGTTACCAAAAAACGGAAAACATTCATCTTAATAGTGCAATTATTCTTATCAAATTCAATAATTAGCAAAATTCGTTTTTTGATTGAAAAGCAATTATGGTGAATTTACTCATTGTAAAAAGATATAATTTATCCTTTTCTATATCATATTTTTAATCTTACAGATTGTTCATAAATATTTAGGGGTGAAGCCATAAAGAAAAATTAGTGATTATACAATTTTGTCTTTTGTTCATTCTATTCATTAAGCCATTTATTTGGGAATGATAATGATAACAGTAGACAATATAAAGGAGTTTTAAAAATGGAATCCAACTATTCTTTAGTACACAAACATGAAGACACGATGTTTATTCTTTGTGTACTTTCAACGTTTTTTTTAGCTATTTATTTATTACTATCTATTGTGGGGATTATTATCTTTTTAGTCATCGCGGTACTTTCCATTTTTTCGCACATCATATCTATGTCACATATCCAACTTAATGGTGTAAGGCTAAGAGAATCTCAATTTCCTGAATTGTATCAAAAGGTTAGTCACTTAGCTAACAAAATGGAAATGGAAACTGTACCAGAGGTATATATCGTTGAATCAGGTGGTCTTTTGAATGCTTTTGCCACAAAAGTTCTAGCGATTTATGGGAAAAATATGATTGTGTTATATTCGGATTTTGTTGATATTGCAGAAGACGCAAAGGATTTTGATATTGATTATGTGATTGCACACGAACTTGCCCATATAAAACGAAATCATGTGGTGAAAAGTGCATTTCTTTCACTTAGCATGTGGATTCCTTTTATCGGAACAGGTTATTTAAGAACGGCAGAATATACATGTGATCGCATGGCTGCTTATTATACAGAAAAACCTGAAAGTGCGATAAATGGCTTATTGATATTAGCGGCTGGCAGGCGTTTATATCATAAGGTGAATGTAGAGGATTATTTACAGCAATATAATGAAAAAAGAGGTTTTTTCACAACGTTAACTGAATTGCTATCAACACATCCACCTCTTCCGAAACGAATTTACGAAATTGAAACTTTTTCTGAAAGAGAGCCGAGCATTACCTTACTTAGCCGCACGAAAATGGCTGTTATCATTATGGTCATTGTTTTTCTATTAATTCCAATTGCAATTGCAGGTGGAGCTGTAGGTGCAACATTGTTGGCAGCAAAATTCAATTTCCTTAGTGATGTGTATCCGTCTGAATATAGTCCGCTTATGCAAGCAATTATCGATGATGATATGGATGAAGTACAATCACTTATAGAAGAAGGTGCAGATCCAAATGAGGTGAATGAGTATGGAGAAAATCCTTTAATTGTTGCTATTTCATACGAAAGACATGACTATATACCATTCCTTGTAGAAGCCGGTGCTGATCCAAATCTTCAGGATGATTATGGCTGGACTCCATTAATACAAGCTGTCATGATGGAAGATGTAGAATCAGGAAGATTATTACTAGAAGCTGGTGCTGATCCAGCACTCGAGGATGTTGATGGACTTACAGCAATTGATCATGCTACTGACTTGGGTTACACAAATTTTGTTGAGCTTTTAACACAGTATAAATAAGTTTTAAAAAAGAGCTGGGTGACAGCTCTTTTTATTTTTTCGAAGTACTTCATCATAGTTGTTAAAATATTTTGTAACTAATCCCCATATGAATAGTCTCTTTTCAGTTGGTTATAAATAATCAGATAGAAACCACTTTCTGACTTAAAAAGAGGTGTTTTACTTGTTTGGTTTTTTAAGGAGAAAAGCTCAGTTCCAACAGCAGCAATTCTTCAAAGAAAAGAAGGAGACTGATGGTCCTAAGCCGGAATTGGTTTCTGATATGGAGACAAACATCAAACAAATTCAAGATTTGATGGATTCTCCAAACGATTTAATCGTTAGAAGGTTATCATTCGGGAATAAGGGGCTTTGTCTTATATACTTTGATGGTCTTGCTGACAAGGAAACGATCAATCATTATATTATTCGTACCATACAATCCGAGCTTAAAGATGCTGAGATTGATCAACATTCAACTGAGAAGCTTCTAGAAAAATTTGAGAACGAGATAGTAGCTATTCCTGAAGTAAAGGTGACAAACACGCTAGATGATGTAAGCTTAGCGATTCTTTCAGGAGATACTGCTCTAATGATTGATTCAGAAGAAAAAGTCTTGCTGATCGGAACAAAAGGATGGGAAAGCCGTAGCATTTCAGAGCCTGTTACAGAAGCATTAGTGCGTGGGCCAAGAGATGGGTTTACAGAAAATATACAAACGAATATTGTTCATTTAAGAAGAAGGATAAAAGATCCTAACTTACATTTTGAATCATTTAAAGTAGGAAGACGTTCAAAAAAGGACCTTATTATATCATATGTAGCAGGAATTGTTCATCCTAGCATTGTGAAAGAAATACGAAGGCGCATTCAATCTATTGATATTGATGATGTTCTTGAATCAGGTTATGTTGAACAATGGATTGAGGATGATTTTTTATCTCCTTTTCCACAAATTCAAAATACGGAAAGGCCTGATAAAGTTGCCGCTGCAATTCTACAGGGAAAGGTCGCTATCTTTTTAGATGGAACACCATTTGTCCTGTTGGCGCCAATTACGTTTGCAGAAACCCTTCAATCACCAGAGGATTATTATGAACGCTGGTATATTGGCTCATTAATAAGAGGTTTAAGATATTTATGTGCGTTTATTGCTTTATTTTTACCAAGCTTATACGTTGCTTTAGTTTCTTTTCACCCTGGAATGATTCCATCAAAGCTTGCCTTTTCCATTTCTTCGACAAGAGATGGAGTTCCATTTCCCTCGTTGATAGAGGCGCTTTTTATGGAAATAACAATGGAAATCTTACGTGAGGCTGGGATTCGACTTCCAAAGCCAATTGGACAAACAGTAGGTATTGTTGGTGGGTTGGTTATTGGTGAAGCTGCCGTTAGTGCTGGTATTGTAAGTCCTATCATGGTGATTGTGGTAGCAGTTACAGCTATCTCTACCTTTGCCATCCCATTTTATTCGTTTGCTATTACAATTAGGATGCTTCGCTTTTTCTTCTTAATTGTAGCTGGCTTTTTTGGGTTCTATGGGATTATTTTGGCTTATATTATGATCAACATCCATATGGCGAACTTAAAATCTGTGGGTGTCCCATATACAACACCTTTTGCACCAACATTTTACAGTGATTGGAAAGATCTCGTGTTTCGTGCACCTCTTACTTTTTTCCAGAAACGACCACATTATTTGGAACCAGAAGACGAGAGTCGTATGAAAAAGGAGGAAGGCCAATGAAAACTGTAGAATATGCTGACCAAGAGATAGATGGGAAGGAATTAGCTTTCATCATTTCCTCAATGATCATTGGAATTGGAGTCCTGACCTTGCCACGCCTTGTAGCAACACACACAAAAGGATTAGATGGTTTGGTTTCTATTCTATCTAGTGGAGGCTTTTTCCTGTTTTTTGGGTGGCTGTTAGCTAAAAGTATTTCAAAGTTTCCAAAAAAATCGTTTTTTGAATTTACATCGGATATGATGACGAAACCGGTTGCGTTGGGATTAACCTCTATCCTGGCTCTCGCATTTCTATTTACTTGTTCATTAGAGACAAGAGTGATTGCCAATATTTCAAAGCTTTACATGTTTGATCAAACACCAATTGAGGCCATTGCACTTACTTTTCTGTTAGTTGTCATTTATTGTGTTTCTGGCTCAAGAGTTGCTTTATTAAGGCTAAATTTAATGTTTTTACCAATCGTACTTACGGTCACATTAGTTGTTCAGTTTTCGAATATTTCATTGTTTCAGCTTAGTAATATTCAACCATTTTTTACAACGTCACTAAATGGATATTGGCAAGGTGCACAAGAAACGATTTTTTCTTTTGTTGGTTACACCATTATCCTTGTTTATATATCCCTTTTAAAGTCACCTAAAGACGCACCCAGAATGACGATGGTTGGAATAGGTATTCCGATTCTACTGTATCTGGTGATCTATGTGATTACAATTGGGGTTTTTGGAAATTTAGCTACCTCTGAAATCATTTATCCGACAATAGAAAGTGCTAAAGAGATTGAAGCACCTGGAGGGTTTATTGAAAGATTTGAGTCCATTTTTTTTACCGTTTGGATTATGACTGTATTTAATACTTGTTCAATGGCTTTTGATATTAGCATCCATTTGCTGCACTCTATTACAAAATTAAAAAGGAAAACGATTATTCTTATCTTATCACCGCTTATTTATTATGTTGCCGTAACACCAGAGAATGCATATCAAATTCAGCTGCTAGGAAAAATACTTGCTGGTATTGGTTTTTTCTATGGAGTTATTTTTCCAGTTTTATTTTTTTGCCTAACAAAAATAAGGAAGGTTATTCAACATGCATAATTGTAAGATCCTTGTCGTTTTCCTTATTTTGCTACTTTGTAGTGGGTGTTGGGATGCAATTGAAATAGAGCAGCGTGGTTTTGTAATTGGTGCAGGAATCGATTTAAATGAAGAAAATAACGAAATGCCTCTCAAATTAACTCAACAATTTGTCGTCCCTTCTGCAATAGGTATGAACGCAGATAGTGATCCTGCTTTTCAAAATATTGTTTCGTCAGGAAATACCATGTTTGAAACAGTTAGACGAGTGGCTGCTAGAACAAGTCGATCTCCTTTCTATGAGCACATTAAGCTCATTGTTTTTTCAGAGCAGGTAGCAAAATCAGATTACTTTCCTGATGTACTGGACTATTTTCTCCGGTATCCAGAAATGAGAAGAGGAACTCAAGTGATGATTACACCTGAGAAAGCCTTTGATATTTTAGAAGTAAACCCTGCTAATGAAAAGTTGCCAACCATGTATATTCAATCCATTTCAAGAAATAATTATAAAAATGCAAGAATGATCCCACCAACAAGAATTGGTGATTTACATGAAAAATTACTTGATCATGAAAGCTTCATGGTACAGATGATTAAAAAAATAAATGGGGAAGAAGTAAAAATAGCAGGTCATGCTGTGTTCAACGGTAGTTCAGATAAACTGGTTGGCTTTATTGGGGAAGAAGCTACGGAAGGTGTAAATTTTATAACAGGCGAGATTGAAGGCGGACTTCTAGAAGCGAAGGTTGATGATGAAATTGTTGTTTATGAAATGGAAGAGGTTCAATCCGATATAACGCCTATATTTAATAGCCCTGATGATATTACCTTTAAGGTAAATATCAAAACATCAGGTTCAATTCCTGAAACTTATAAATCGTTCGACTTATTAAATGATCAGGAATTAGAACATACTGAGCAAGCAATTGAAAAAAGAATATATGAATTTACTGAAATAGCCATTAATGAAATTCAACAAGAACTAAAAACGGATATTTTTAAATTTGGGGAAAAATTGAGTGTGAAATATCCTGATGAATGGGAGAAAATCAAGGAAAAATGGGATTATGGAGAAAATTGTTTTAAAGATGCCAAAATTGAAGTGACTGTTAATTCAGTAATTAGTAAAAGCGGAGCAATAAATCGATCAACATTACAATGATGGAGGGGAAAATGAAAGATTTTTTTCAGCTTTTAATACCAACTGTCAGTGAATTGTTTTGCATGTTTTTAGCGTTTTTTATCCCTTTTGTTCTTTATCGGATCAGCGGAAAGCTTTATGAGGTTGGCAATCCAAGTTGGAAGCATAAAGAAGAAAATGAATAAGGGAGAGACCTTGTAAAGGTATTCTTTACAAGGTTTTCTCTGTTGAATTAGTTTCTGAGCGTTCTTAATGATTATTTAGGCATTATATTTTCCATCTTTTGCTTATCATTATATGATGGGAATAGAGATAGGAGGCAAGACGAATGGTTAAAGAAATTTATCTTAATAACAAGTTACTTAAACTAAATAGTTACAAAGAAGAAATGCTACAAAATTTAATTAGCATTTCAATCGAATTTTTCGTAACTAGTGAAGAATATCATGAAATCACAACATTACTTTATAAAAACAATTTTCTTGTGAAAGTTCCTGAGAAAGAGCATTCTTTTCAGGCAATGATTACGAACTATTCAACTTCATTAACGAATCTTTATGAAAAAGGTCAAGTAGCGACTTTTTCATTACGTTTACTTGAGGTAAAGGGGTAATGATGAGGTTAAGCATATTAGATCAATCTCCTATTTCATCAAATCAAACCGCTCAAGAGGCGTTAAACGAATCATTAAGGCTTGCCCAGGTAGCGGAAGAATTAGGGTATACACGTTATTGGATTGCAGAGCATCATGATTTACCAGGGCTTGCTTGTTCAGTACCAGAAGTGATGTTAAGCTACATTGGGGCAGGCACAAGTAAAATAAGAATTGGCTCAGGAGCTGTATTATTACCTTATTACAGACCATATAAAGTGGCTGAAACGTACAACATGCTATCAACATTGTTTCCAAATCGAATAGATATCGGTATAGGACGAGCGCCAGGTGGTTCCGCCGAAGCAACAAATGCATTATCGGATACCTTTTTAAAGCAAGTGTGGGACATGCCGAAAGCTGTTGAAGAACTTCTTCATTTTATTGAACGAGATTTTCCTCAAGATCATCCTTATTCTAAAATCTCTGCTGCTCCAGTCCCAGCCATTGCTCCTGAAGTTTGGCTTCTTGGTACAAGTAAGAAAAGCGCCCAATTAGCTGCAGAAAATGGAATGAGTTACGCATTTGGGCACTTCATGAGTGAAAATAACGGGAAAGAAATCATTACACAATATTTAGATGCGTTTGAATCAAAGAAATCAGAAAAGCATCCCTATGTCATCTTAACCGTATCAGTGATTTGTGCAGAAACAACTGAGCGAGCTGAAGAAATCGCCCTAAGTTCATTCATATGGGGGATACAGCAAGCAAAAGGTGAAGGACAACAGGGAATACCTTCTATTGAAGACGCAAAAAATTATGAACTTACTGAAGATGAAAAACAGTCTCTTGAAAAGAGAAAGCAAAAATCAATTATCGGTGATCCTATAACCGTTAAACAAAAACTAGATGAATTAAAAAAGAATTATCACGTGGATGAAATCATGATTGTAACGATCACTCATTCCCCAGAAGATCGTCTTCAATCATACCGCCTACTTGCTAATATTTAATTTTATTTTTTTAGAAAAGTGCGTTTCAATTAGCGCACTTTTTTTATTTTGGTAGAAACTTTTTTTAACTAAATACAGTCTTATCTTTGAGGAATATTTTATATAAAATAGAAATGACTGGTAACGTTAAAAAAGAAAGCAGGTATTATATGGGGAAAAGATTATACTATTTAGACTATTTAAGAGTTATTTTAACAATCGTTGTTATTATTCATCATACTGCGATTGCATATGGAGCAGGCGGGGATTGGATTTATAAAGTTGTTGATGATGATGAGTTAACAATTTCTATGATTGTATTAACTCTTTTTACAGCTGTGAATCAAGCTTATTTTATGGGCTTTTTCTTCTTCATTTCGGGTTATTTTACACCTAGTTCATATGACCGAAAAGGAGCTTCCTCTTTTTTAAAGGAACGCTTTATCCGTCTTGGCATTCCATTGCTTTTTTATGTGTTTATATTAGGTCCTGTTATTACCTATTATGCTCATTTTCATGAAACGATGTCTCTATCAACTTACTATATGAAAGAAGTATTTACCTTCCATACGATACATTTTGGACCACTATGGTTCGTGGAAACTCTCATTTATTTTACTATTGTCTATGTTATTATTCGAAAGGTAATGAAGAAAAGAACTGTGCTGAAAATCAATCCACCAACGTTATTACGTTTGTTCCTTACAGCTATCCTGCTAGGAATAACAGCATTTCTTGTGAGACTTGTTTATCCTGTTGGTGAGAGTTTCTTAGGATTACAATTTGGTTATTTTCCTTCCTATATTTTGTTGTTTATTGTGGGGATTATCGCTAAGCGCCATAATTGGTTGGAGTTAATAAATAAGAAAGTTGTGAAAAGATGGCAATTGATCTCTATTATAACGATTCCCGTTTTACCAATTGCTTTAATTGCAAATGGTGCTTTGGATGGTGGTCTACAATTTGAAGGTGGTATTAATGTTCAAGCGCTTGTTTATGCATTATGGGAACCTTTTGTTGCAATTGGTCTTATTTTAGGATTTCTAGCTTATTTTAAAGAACATGTTAACAATTCAAGTTCTTTTAAAAATAACTTAGCACAAGCAGCATATACCGTTTATATTATTCATCCGGCAATCATTGTTGGACTGAGTTTATTATTTCATGGAACCTTTTATCCAATGATTGAATGGATCATTGTGAGCTGTTTAGCCATCATTCTTTGCTTTTTTATTAGTAGCCTCATTATTAAAATTCCCGGTATGAAAAAGATTTTATAGGGGATTTTTTGTGAATAATACTTAAGATCTAGTCAAATCTATAAATATGATCATAAAAAAGGAGTCTATAATTATGAAGGAATTTGAAATAGAGCATATGATTATTGATGATGGATTTGACGGAGAAGAATGTGTAACAGCAGATTTTACACATAGCAATAAAGAATACAGCATTACGTTTAAAAAATCTGACCTTGAACTAATCAATGCATGGGTATTTGAAAACGAAACATCATTACCGGCAAACTTATCAGACAATTTGATTGAATCATTGAGAGATGAGGTAAGAAAACAAATATAGTTGGGTTCAGTAGAATTAGCGGGCTTCGTAAATGGTCATTATTTTTTGGTTTCAGCTGCTATATTATCGGTTTATACCTTATATTGGATCTAACGAATGGTTTTATCCTGCTTTTCATGCCAAAGCATACGCATCTCTTATTTGCGTATGCATTTTTTACTTTGTAACTAAAATAGAATGCACAAATGGAAACTATTACAAAATTAAGACGCTATTACTATAATTTTTACCTAATTCTGGATCTAGCGAATGATTTTATCCTACTTATCAATGCCAAAGCATACGCATCTCTTATTTGCGTATGCTATTTTTACGTTTTAACTAAAAAATGATACATAAATGGGAGAAATTACAATATTTAGCGCTAATACGATGAGTTTTTACCTAATTCTGGATCTAACGGATGGTTTTATCCTACTTATCAATGCCAAAGCATACGCATCTCTTATTTGCGTATGCATTTTTTACTTTGTAACTAAAAAAGAATGCACAAATGGAAACTATTACAAAATTAAGACGCTATTACTATAATTTTTACCTAATTCTGGATCTAGCGAAT
>NZ_JBLUOI010000095.1:12691-15739 GCF_048059995.1 Metabacillus sp. YM-086
AAAATGATACATAAATGGGAGAAATTACAATATTTAGCGCTAATACGATGAGTTTTTACCTAATTCTGGATCTAACGAATGGTTTTATCCTACTTATCATGCCATAGCATACGCATCTCTTATTTGCGTATGCATTTTTTACTTTGTAACTAAAAAAGAATGCATAAATGGAAACTATTACAAAATTAAGACGCTATTACTATAATTTTTACCTAATTCTGGATCTAGCGAATGATTTTCCCCTGCTTACCTTTACCAAGGCATACGCATTCCATTTTCGAATGCTAATTTCACTTGATAACAAAAAAACGATACCGTGAAATTTTGATAACATTAAGTTTAAACAGAAAACAACCTGCATTTAGCCATATATTTATAAAAAATTGCAATAGAAAAGCACATCTATTCTTAAATAAATGCTAATTTAATTAGAACTATTAATTTTATACAAAATATGATCGTTCATCTGTGTGTGTAAATCCTTAAAGAGACCTGTTTTTTCTTCTTCATAAGCTATGTTAATTAACCATTTTGTAAAAGGTGCAACATTCATTGTTTCAATTTCATCTAAGCTGTAAAATCCGGCTTCATCGGATTCAATTCCATCAGGCGTAGGGGTTCCATCTATATAGTCCATCGCAAATGCTACATATATATTATGAACTTGACGGGGAAGATCCCGAATTGCAACGATTCTGTTTACCTTTGCTTTTATTCCAGCTTCTTCTTCAACTTCCCGCTCAACGGTTTCTTCAATTGATTCTAACTGCTCAATATACCCACCAGGATTTGTCCAATATCCTTTCCCTGGGTCATGGGCTCGTTTGACAAGCAGAAACTTCCCATCTTTCATAACTAATCCACCAACGCCAATGCTGTAATTCCCCCAAAACACATAATCACAGCTTATACATGCTTTTCTTTCAACTCCATCGATCGAACGCATCTCTAGAGGTGACCCACATTTCATACAATAGTTGACTGACACTGTAACCATCCTTATCTAATATTAGAGTCTTCTTGAAATATTCTACATAGGATGATGTACTTCCTTTTTTAACAAGACAAAAAAGGAGCAGGTTCATTTAAAACCTAGCTCCTTTCGAATTTTATGCGACTTGTTTCTTCTGGGCTTCTTTCACCTTCTTTATATCTAAGCGAAGAAGAAGGGAAACGATAAAGGCAAGAAGAATGAGAGCGGAAAAAACATAGAACACAGGAATATAGCTATTTGTTGTTTCTCTTATACCTGAAACAAGCATAGGTCCGAATACTCCACCTAATGACCATGTTGTTAATAAGTATCCATGAATCGCACCAAGTTGTTTTGTCCCAAATAAGTCACCGATAAAGGCAGGAAGGTTAGAGAAGCCGCCTCCATAACAGCTCACAACTAACAAAATTAAAGCTTGAAATATTAACGCATTTGTAATTGTAGGAAGAAGGGTAAACGCCACAATTTGAATGACAAAGAAAATGACGAAAACAATAGGTCGCCCTAAGAAGTCTGAAGCAGCAGCCCAACCAAGTCTGCCTCCACCGTTAAAGATCCCCATAATGCCAACCATCGCAGCTGCTGCTCCTGCTGAAAGGCCAACTACTTCCTGCGCCATTGGTGATGCGACAGAAATCATCATAATGCCTGCACTTGTGTTAATTAACATCATAATCCAAAGCATCCAAAAACGTTTTGTTTTAACCGCTTCTTTCGCGGTTAATTGTTGAAGATCTTCTTTTATTTCTTTTTTACCTGAAGCAACATCTTTTTTCATTCCTTCAGGCATCCAGCCTTCAGGAGGTGGAGCGATGTAAGAAGCACCAATTACCATTAAAACAAAATAACAAACACCGAGTACATAAAATGTAGAAGGGATCCCTATTGATACAATGAGATCTGCAGCTACAGGGGCTGTTATTAAAGCACCAGAACCAAACCCAAGTACAGCCATTCCTGTAGCTAAACCTCTTCGATCTGGGAACCATTTTACTAAGGTAGAAACAGGAGAGATATAGCCAATACCTAAGCCTAAGCCACTAGCAACTCCATAAGTTAATAAGAAAAGGGGGAGAGATTCAATGCTTACGGCAAAACCTGAACCAATTTGTCCTAAACCAAATAACACTGCTGCCACAATCGCGGATTTACGTGGACCATTTTTTTCTACAAAGCTACCAAATAAAGCAGCAGAGGAGCCTGCAAGCGCCATCATAATGGTAAAGGCAATAGCTGCTTCTGTTGCGGACCAGCCTAACGTTTCACTTAACGGATTTTTATAGACACTATAAGCATAAGCTGCCCCAATAGAAATATGAATAGCGATAGCAGAGAGGGCGATTAACCATCTATTTTTTGTTGTCTTCATGTACATTTCTCCTTTACGAGTAAGATAGTTAGGGCGAAAACATAAAAACATAGATGTGAAAACAAAGGTGAGGAGCTCGACATAAAAGTCGAATCTTGTAAGCGATTACAATTATGACTATCAAAAAGATTCAGAAATGAAACAGGGTGTTAATGATTCCTTTCAACTATCATAACAAAATTTTTCTATTCTTCCAATCTTTAGATAGGTTATCACCTATTATACAATATTATGAAAATATTTAAACTGTTATAACACAAAAAAATATTCGGAATTTGTCAATTCCTGCGCTTGCCTAGGAAATAATGAAAGCGCGTTCTGTAAATTAGAACACGCTCTTCATCTTTCTAAATCTCACAAGAATCATCTGTGCATGTAGCATCTCTATTATTATTTAAACTAATAAAAGGCCCATCTTGCTCGTTAATTTGGTTGATTGCTTCAATAAATGTTTCTACTGGTTGTGCACCGCTTATGGCATATTTTCGGTTAATTAAGAAAAAAGGAACACCTTGAATCCCTAGCTGTTGTGCCTCTTGTTCATCACTACGCACAGCATCAGTCATTTCGTCGCTATTTAGTAAGTTTGTTACTTTTTCACGATTTAATCCAATTTCAACTGCTAAATCGATCAATGTAGAATGATCACCGATATGCTTAGATTCTGTAAAGAAAGCATGTAGTA